>CAIJFC010000253.1 GCA_903819815.1 uncultured Bacteroidota bacterium | reverse complement strand
ATTTCTATAGAAAAAACCATCACAAATAGCACAGGCAGAAACGCCTCCACCAGTTTGTAAATAATGTTGTTCTGAAGGTAATCCCAAATATTTTGCTGTTGCTCCAGTAGAAATAATTACAGTTTCGCAATGCAATTCTTTACTGTCATTAATCCAAACTTTATGAACATCACCTGAAAATTCAACTTTTGTCGCCCAACCATCACGAACATCAGTTCCGAAACGTTGTGCTTGACTTTGTAATTGAACCATCATTTCAGGTCCTGTAACACCATCAACATAACCTGGAAAATTTTCAACTTCGTTTGTAGTTGTCAATTGACCCCCTGGCTGTGTTCCTTGATATAAAACGGGATTCATATTGGCTCTCGCGGCATAAATTGCTGCGGTATAACCCGCTGGTCCTGAACCTATAATTAGGCATTTTATTTTTTCAATTGTGTTTGACATCTTCTTTGTTTAATAATAATTTTTAGAACTACAAAGGTAAGTTTAAATTGAAATATTTCAAATAAAATTCCATTACTAATTTAAATGAAAAATAATAAAATTCGATTTCATTAAATCGGGTTGTATAAACAAAAAATAATTATATATTTGCACTCGCTTACGGGGTGTAGCGTAGCTCGGTTATCGCGTCACGCAGGGCGTGAAGGCCTACACTTTCGAATTGTTACAAAAATATTGAGATTATCAAAAGATAGAAATATCTTTTACGGGGTGTAGCGTAGCTCGGTTATCGCGCCTGCTTTGGGAGCAGGAGGCCGCAGGTTCGAATCCTGCCACCCCGACTAAATAAAAGCCGGACAGTATTGTTCGGCTTTTTTTTATTTTTTAAATTTTCGTATAAATGCCATTTAAATAATTTTTATGTACATCGTTTATATATTATATAGTGAAAGCACTTCTAAATATTATACAGGACAAACTGATAATCTTGAAAACCGGCTTACAAGACATAATTCTGGCTTGAGTTTGTCTACAAAATATCGCAAACCTTGGGGTTTAATCTATAATATTGGATTTCTAACACGTCCTGAGGCAATGGATTTAGAACAAAAAATTAAAAAAAGAGGTGCTAAAAGATATCTTTTAGACAATAATTTAATTGATGTTTCTGAGTTATAGCTCCACGCAAGGCTTGAAGGCCGCAGGTTCGAATCCTGCCACCCCGACCAAAAAAAAATCCAAACTATTAGTTTGGATTTTTTTTATTCTTATTTTTAAAAATCTATTTCAACGTTTTTTTCATGATAACAGTATTCTCCGTAAATTTTTTAAGCTCAATTTTTGCATCTCCATAAAATTGAATTTCCGATTTGCCTGATGCTTCAATTGTTGCATTTGTTACCACATTTATCTTAGTAGTTGTATTAGCTTCAGCAATAAGTTCAGCCGACTTAGAAATTAAATTCATTCCTGTGAATTCGGAGCTGTTGTCCAATCTCAATTTTAAATCAATTACATCTCCTTCTACTACTGCACTCGATTTTTGATATAAATCTGCCTTTAATTGATTTGATGCGATTAATGCTTTTAATTGTGCGTTTTTACTCAATTCGATAGTTACCGTTTCAGCTTTCAAATTTAGTTCTGATTTTGATTTGTCATTCTGCATAATAGTGAAGGTTTTAATCTTTCCATTCATGAAAATTTTTGAATAGTCAAAACTTTTAATAGTGAAATTGTCCAATTCTACATCAGAAGTTGCGGTTATTATAGTTTCATGTTTTGCAAGTAATAATTTAAAATCATTATTATAAAAAACCTTTACAAGAAACTTTTTAAAACCTCCAACATCTTTTGAAGTTGTTAGACGTAAGGTACTTCCATTAGAATTGATTATGATTTCACTGTGTAAATTATCATCAGCTTCAATTTCTAAAGAACATTTATCGCTTTTAATAAGTAAAATCTCCAGATTGTCTTCAATTTCTAAATTTTCGAAATTTCCTATT
>CAIJFC010000252.1 GCA_903819815.1 uncultured Bacteroidota bacterium | reverse complement strand
TTGATTAATCCGTACTTTAAATGGCATTTTGAAATTACTATTTTTTAATTAATCCTAAATCGATTAGTCTTTCATGTAAGAAATCACCTGCAGTTATATCATCGTATAGTTTAGGATTTTCTGAATCAATACAACTTTCCAAGCAATCCAAACGCATTTCGCTAACCGGATGCATAAAAAATGGAATTGAATATCTCGAAGTTCCCCATAGTTCACGAGGCGGATTTACTACTTGGTGAATCGTCGATTTTAATTTGTTATTGGTATGTCGTGACAACATATCACCAACATTTATTACTAATTCTTCAGGTTCAGCAACAGCATCAATCCAAGTGCCATCATGACGTTGAACTTGTAGTCCTTTGCCTTGAGCACCCATTAAAAGAGTAATCAAATTGATATCACCATGAGCAGCAGCACGAATTGCATTTTCAGGTTCAGAAGTAATAGGAGGGTAGTGAATTGGTCTTAAAATCGAATTTCCATTATAACCATATTGATCAAAATAGAATTCATCTAAACCAAGGTGTAATGCCAAAGCTCGTAAAACATAAATACCTGTTTTTTCAAGCATTTGATACGCTTCTTTACCAACAACATTAAAACGTGGTAATTCTTTTACTGTAACATTATCAGGGTATTCTTCGGCATATTTCGACCCTTTTTCAACGTATTGACCAAAGTGCCAAAATTCTTTCAAATCCCCTTCTTTTCTTCCTTTAGCATGTTCTTTTCCAAAAGAAACATAGCCACGTTGTCCTCCAATTGCAGGATTTTCATAACTGTATTTTGTTTCTAATGGTAATGCGAAAAAATATCTAATCTCGCCATACAATTCACCAACCAATTGATCATCTAAAAAATGACCTTTTAAAGCTACGAAGCCAATGTCTTCAAATGCTTTTCCGATTTCATTTACAAATTTTTGTTTACGTTCCGGTTCGCCCGAAAGGAAATCACGCAAGTCAACACTAGGAATGTTTTGCATAGTATAATTTTTAGCGTTTTTGGCTTTAAGCCTTGCAAACACAAATATAAAGATTTTTTATTCATGAAAATTTTAAAACTTTAAAACTATTTAAAATATTATAACAATTCGAGGCATTTCTGTTATTTTTTTATACTTTTGAGTACGTTTAAAAACCTCAAAAAAATGAATTTCGATAGAAAAAATTTGTCTGATGCCACTTTATTAGATTTATATAAAAGAATCCTTAAACCTAGACTTATCGAGGAAAAAATGTTGAAACTTATTCGCCAAGGAAAAGTGTCTAAATGGTTTTCTGGAATTGGGCAAGAGGCTATTTCTGTAGGAATAACTGCTGTTTTAGACAAAGACGAATATATTTTACCAATGCACCGAAACTTAGGTGTTTTTACTGGAAGAGACATCCCATTATATAGGTTATTTTCACAATGGCAAGGAAAAGCAAATGGATTTACCAAAGGCCGTGATCGAAGTTTTCATTTTGGAACACAGGATTACCATATTATTGGGATGATATCGCATTTAGGTCCACAATTAGGGGTTGCAGATGGTATTGCTTTGGCAAATAAATTAAAGAAAAACGGAAAGATAACCGCTGTTTTTACCGGCGAAGGAGCTACTTCGGAAGGTGATTTTCACGAAGCGTTAAACATTGCAGCTGTTTGGGAATTGCCTGTTTTGTTTGTAATTGAAAACAATGGATACGGACTTTCAACACCTACAAATGAGCAATATCGTTGTGATAATTTAGCCGATAAAGGAATTGGTTACGGAATGGAAAGTCATATCGTTGACGGAAATAATATTTTGGAAGTTTACAATTTGGTTTCGGAGTTAAAAGCGTCCATGTTAGAAAATCCAAGACCAATTTTATTAGAATTTAAAACGTTCCGTATGCGTGGTCACGAAGAGGCGAGTGGTACAAAATATGTTCCTCAAGAATTGATGGACCTGTGGGCTGTAAAAGATCCTGTTGATAATTATCGAAAATTTTTATCTGAAAATAGAATTTTAACTGCCGATTACGATGCGCAATTACACACTGAAATTATCACAAATATTGATGAAAGTTTGGTACTTGCCAATGCAGAACCTGAAATTGAAGCAAATTACAATGATGAATTAAATGATGTTTACAAACCATTTGAATTTGAAGAAGTTAAGCCTTCAATAGAAACTGAAGACATTCGTTTAATTGATGCCATTTCAAGTAGTTTAAGACAATCTATGGAACGCCATGATAATTTAGTTATTATGGGCCAAGACATTGCTGAATATGGTGGTGCATTCAAAATCACAGACGGTTTTGTAGATTTATTCGGAAAAGAACGAGTTATCAATACACCAATTTGTGAAAGTGCTGTAGTTTCTGCTGGAATGGGGTTATCGATAAACGGTTATAAAGCAATTGTTGAAATGCAATTTGCCGATTTTGTGTCTACAGGATTCAATCCAATTGTAAATTTATTAGCCAAATCACATTACCGGTGGTCAGAAAAAGCAGATGTTGTAGTTAGAATGCCTTGTGGTGGTGGAACTCAAGCAGGTCCTTTTCATTCTCAAACTAACGAAGCATGGTTTACCAAAACTCCGGGTTTGAAAGTGGTTTACCCTGCATTTCCATATGATGCGAAAGGTTTATTAAATGAATCTATCAATGATCCAAATCCGGTGATGTTCTTTGAGCACAAACAATTGTATCGAAGTATAAGCCAAGAAGTTCCAAAGGATTATTTTACCTTACCTTTAGGAAAAGCTTCGTTAATTCGTGAAGGAAATCAAGTGACAATTATTTCTTTTGGCGCTGCTGTTCATTGGGCAATAGAAACATTAGATAAAAATCTTTCTATTTCTGCCGATGTGTTGGATTTAAGAACGCTACAACCATTAGATTTAGAGGCTATTTTTGCTTCCGTTAAGAAAACTGGAAGAGCCATTATTTATCAAGAAGATTCTTTATTTGGTGGTGTTGCAAGTGACATTTCTTCTATTATAATGGAAAACTGTTTTGAGTTTTTAGATTCGCCTGTAAAACGAGTGGCGAGTTTAGAAACACCGATTCCTTTTACAAAAGCATTAGAAGATCAGTATTTGCCAAAAGCAAGATTTGAAACCGCTTTATTGGAATTGATTAATTATTAATTTGATTACTATTTAACCGCAAAGTCGCAAATTTTTTTAACTACAAAAGGCATATAAGAAAACAAAATAAACCAAGTTTTACCGCAGATGCGCAGATTTATTTTGCCACGAATTACACGAATTAGCTCGAATTTTTAATATCTATTATCTCTTCATCTATTATCTTTCATCTTCTTTCGACATTAAGACCTTTGATTTTCGACAGATTTTTAATATTTTCCACTCAACAACTCCCCGCCAATAGCTGATTTGGCTTCGATTCCGAGTTTTTTCATCATTTCATACGTGGTACATACCGCTGCCGAAGTTACAGGGATTCCAATTTCTTTTTGGATTAAGTCAATTGCTTCTAAAGAAGGCATTTGCACACAAGCAGAAGCTACTAAAACATCAACGCCTTTTAAGTTTAAGCGTTTGTATATTTCTAATAAATTCATAGGGTCTTGTGCGGCAACTTCCAAATTATCAGGAATTTCTAATGCAATTGAATCGACCACTTCAAAACCTTGATGTTCAATATAATCCACCACCATATCGGTTAACGGACGCATATAAGGGGTAATAATGGCCACTTTTTTGGCTCCCAAAACTTTCAAACCATTAATTAGCGCACCAGCAGAAGTTACAATTGGAGTAGGGAAGTCGTTGGCAATAGTTTCTTGGTGTAAATTCACTTCAGATACACAATGATAACCGCGACCCATGCTCATAATTGCTACCAAACAAGCATAGCCCATTACGTCAACGTGTGCATCTGAAAGTTCTTGCGCACATTTTAAACTCATGGCGTCCATGGCTTCAAGCTCTTCCTTGGTTACTTTTTTCATTCGCATTCTACTGCTGTGAAATGTAAAACGCTCTGGTAAAATCGTCTCTCGAGATCGAAAAATGGCTGGTATTTCGGTTTCCATCGTCACATTGGAGGAGGGAACTATTTGTCCTATTCTGTATTTTTTCATGATTTTTTATTTAACCGCAAAGACACAAAGTTTTTCGCAAAGTTCGCAAAGGTTTATGTTGGTCAGTGTCCTTCTTAGTGGAACTTTGTGTAATAAATTTATATCTCTTTTACCGTATTTCTAATCGTTCCAATTCCTTCAACTGAACATTCTACAACGTCTCCGTCATGAAGCCATTCTTGAGGACTTCTTCCAGCCCCAACTCCAGAAGGGGTTCCAGTAGCTATAATATCTCCAGGTTCTAAAGTGAAAACCGTACTTAAATCATTAATTAAATCATTGATATTGAACAATAGAAATTGGGTGTTGGAATTTTGTTTTTCAACTCCGTTAACAGTCAAAGATAAATTCAGATTGTGTGGATTTTCGATTTCGTCTTTTGTAACTAGATAAGGACCCATCGGAGCAAAAGTATCTTGACCTTTCGAAACAATCCATTGTCCTTCACGACGGCAATCACGAGCCGAAATATCATTAATTACAGTATAACCAAAAACATGATCCATCGCATTTTCTTTTGGAACATATTTCCCTTTTTTACCAATGATCACAGCCAATTCCACTTCCCAATCCAATTGTTCGGTAAGTTTGGTGTTTTTTATAATTTTAGTATTTGTTCCAGTAACAGTAGTTGGGGGTTTAGAAAATATAATTGGTTTTTGAGGTAATTTTCCAGTTGTGTCTAATGTTCTGGCACTTTCGGCAACATGTTCGGTGTAGTTTAAACCAATTCCAATGATGTTTTTTCTTGGTTTTTCGATAGGTGCAAGTATAGTGATTTCGTCAAATGAATAACTAATTTCTGCTACTTCTGATAGGTTTGCATCTTCGACCAAAGAATTGATTTCGGCAATTACTTCAAATCCCATATCGATTAATTCCAACATAGAATCTGGTAAAGGAAAATTAGAGATATCCCCGAAATCTTCCATATCAACTACTAGGTTGTTGTGAAGAAATCCTAATCTAGATTCTGATGTTTGTGTTTTGTAGGTAAGTAATTTCATATTTTTAATTTAACCGCAAAGTACGCAAAGATTTACGCAAGGTTCGCAAAGGTTTATTTCTAATTTTTTGATATTGCAATTGCTATTGAATTTCTTGAAACCCGCCATTTTCCTCCAATTCTCGTGATTGAAACAAACCTAAACTTTCAATCACTGGTAAATCATTAAAAGAAAAAAGACAAGCATCTTCGGTTTCCGAAAGATTCACATGTTCGTGCCAAGCCCATGAAGGAACGCAAAAAATATCTCTTGCTGCCCAATCAAATCGTTTTCCATTAATAATAGAATAACCACGACCTTTAGCGCATTGAAAAACGAAAGAACCGGTATGTTTATGAGCTTTTCCTTTAAATCCTGTAGGTAACAATTGCATCGAAGCACCCATAGTTTGCATCACATGTCCACCAGTCAAAGGATTGGTATAGTGCATTAAAATTCCGTCAAAATCATTAACTTCATTAACCTTTTCTGCTTCTATTAAAGCTGGATATACATTTTTCCAAGAGTATTTAAATAAGGGTGAATAGGGTTTGTCCCAAGTTTGATCTGCAGGAATTAATCCTGAACAACCAAAGGTAATTGGTGAATGATTTACAGGTTTAGTTAATGGTTGTTTTCCATCATAAACAGCATAATCGTTTGCTTCCAAAGCGTTTACTAAAGGAATATCCAAACCATCCTGCCAAATACATGTTTTCCCATTGGCGTCAACGCCGTGTTCGTGCCAAGTAGAATTGGGTGTAATCACGAAATCATTGACTTCAAATGTAATTTTGTTTCCATCTACCACCGTATATCCGCCTTCACCTTCCATAATGAATCGAAGGGCAGAAGCTTTGTGTTTGTGAGCCGAAGTACTTTCGCCAGGACGAGTCACTTGAATTCCAGTATATAACCAACCCACAGCGGCTGAAACATCTTTACGTTTGTCGTTGACTAAATAAACCACTCGTCGTCCTGCTTGTTCTGGAGTTACTAATTCCGATGATTTCAAAACCAAATCTCGTAAATCGTCGTATTTCCATAGCATTGGAACAGAGGAGGAGCGAGGTTCCCAAGGTTCAATATCATTGGCAACAGTCCATAAAGCACCAGCGCCTAATTGTTCTAGTTCGTTGTAATATTGTTCTAATTCTGGTGTGCTTTGAACTCTAGCTCTTCCCAATTGGTCGTCTGAATGTTTTGCTTCCATTGTTTATTTTTTATTAAACTCGTCGTGATTGTCTATAAAAGTAATGTTTTTCGTTGGAGCAGTATTTACTCGTAAATCAAAAATATCAAATCGGTTGTAATGCCCTAAAATGTCATGCATTTGTTTCGGTTGGATGCATTTTTCCAAATCAATATTGGCATAAACAATTCCTTCTTCATCAATTAACGGCGTTCCAATTGCTGCACCATTAGGACCAATAAATCCAGAAAATGCAGAGTTTTTACGAGTTAATAATTCATCAACATTGGGAACATCCTCGCGTAACGCATCTTTAATTTCTTGAGAAATAGTAGAGCAAGAGACAATCGTAAAGAGTTTTCCTTCAAAGGAATGAGCGGCAGCACGAATTTTTATTGCTTCTGCCATATCATAATCGGGTGGGGCAACAGGCAACGAAATATAATTGGCAATGTGTATTAATTCGCCTTGAGCGAGTAATGCAAATCGGGCTAAAGTATTCGTATTCTCTCCACAAGCTAATGTTCCAATAGGACCAATTTTAGTTTGATATACTTTTAATGAAGAGCCATCACCAGAAGTCCAAGTTAATTTTTCAGCCCAAGTGGGAACTAATTTCCTATGTTTTCCAATAAGATTTCCATTATTATCAATA
>CAIJFC010000251.1 GCA_903819815.1 uncultured Bacteroidota bacterium | reverse complement strand
TGAAATTAAATCTCCTAAAATCGTTAATTCATCTGTGCTTTTTTTCATATTTTAGAATATTTTAAATATTAATAGTTTACCATGGTGTAAATATATAAATTATTTTTATATTTGAAAAATTTTAAATACAATTTTTATGATAAAGAAAAATTCAATCAAGAAAAGGTTTTCAAATAGAACCTATCCAAGAAAGTTATGTAAAAAACCGGACTGTAACATAGAATTTGTTCCAACAGATGGTCGACAAGTATATTGTTCTTCTCAGCATCGCATCGATAGCAACAATGATAAACGAAAAGTGATTGATAAAATTGAAAGTGATTTCACATCAAGAGCTAAAAGCAACGAAAAAATACTAATTAAAATTATTGGCAGTCCTTTTTATATAAAAAATGGTTTTACTCACTCTATTTTTCTGGAGCACGAGTGTTATGATTTTGAGACATTTCACTTTATAGAATATGACGAAGAGACTGATAGAGAAATACAATTTTGTTACAAACACGGTATCTATCTAATTGACGCAGAAAAAAAATATTTTAAAATAATAATAAAAGAAAAAAATGAAGACTAGAAAACCAACATTTGAAGAATTATTTCCTGTTGCTCACCAACAGGATTTGCTTAAAAAACAATCGGCACATTTTACAAACCAAACTATCTCAAAAATGAGTATTTCTGGAGGCTATGAAAATATGCCAACTAATCTTATGGAAGTACGTGGAGAACCTCCAGTTGTAATTAATCCTAATTCTCCAACAAAATTGGTTGGTAATTATTTTAAAAATAATTGGAAACCACTTTTGACTATGCTAGTAATAGGAGGAGTATTAACGTTTGTACTAATACACACAAACAACAATAAAAAATCTAAGAAGAAAACTGAGTAAAATCAATATAAGTCAATAAAGATAGATAAAAAATCAATTTAAATAATAGTATTTATTTACAAATCAATACGTATTTATTTATAAAAAAATTAGTTGATACCATTTAATTATTATTTGAAATCTATACCGTTATCTGGGAAAAGCGCATCCATCATTTTTTTAACATTAAGGTCAGGGCGACGTTTTTTCATTTTAAGTAACATTAAATGAAAAGTATGGATTTCAATAAGTTCTTTCTCACAATAAATCCTAGGCGTAATCTTATTGTTTTTCTTAAAAAATTTCATACCCGAAATTTATTGTTAAAATTAAAATACAATTTATTATTTATGGAGCAATGTTATAGTGTTATATTTCAAGAATAAACAAACCGCTCTAATTATTGATCCGGCAGCAAGAACCCCTCAATTCCGTACTTTTAATAAAACTGCCGGAAACAATTAAAAAAAAAATTACTTTTTACTTACAAGCTACATCTCAAAATAGGCCCCAATTATATTTGAAAAGTCGATTTTTAATAGGCTTGCTTAAATATTGATTTCTATACCATAATAAAATTTGTACAAAAAAAAGAACAATCATCGTGTTAAAAAAATAAATACAATCGTAATTAGTTCACTTTTTAAGTTATAGAATTAATTTAAAAATAACATTTAAGAACTTTAATTATTCAACAACAACAAAAGTACTTCTTCTATTATATTGGTGTTCTGCTTCGGTACACTTAACTCCATCTGCACATTTATTCACCAATTTAGACTCTCCATATCCCTTTGCAGTCAATCGATCTTTATTGATGCCCTTTTCTACAAGATAATTTAAGGTTGCCGCTGCTCTTTTTTGCGAGAGAATTTGGTTAGCGATGCTGCTCTGTCTACAATCTGTATGGGATCCAATTTCGATTTTAACTTCTGTATTGGTATTTAAAAAAACAACTATTTTATCTAATTCTATTTTTGCATCCTCTCTTATGAAATATTTACTTACATCAAAATAAATTTGATTTATTTTAATAAGCTTTGCAATATCAGTACCTATTTCAAACTTCACTTTTAAGGCCGAAACAACAAAAGGCACGTTTATTTCAGTTTCATATTTTGAAACTGAAATTGTTTTTTGTTGCATATCATACCCTTCTTTTTCAATTCTGATGCTATATGTCAAATTTGATTTGATTGGTTCAAAAGAATAGAAACCTTTATCGTCTGTTTTAGTTGTTGAAATAACATTACCAATATTGTCAAGAAGAACAACTTGAGCACCCTGTAAATAATTTTTAGATACAATGTCCTGAAGCGTTCCTTTAATCGTTAAGTCTGTCTCGAAAACAAACGGCACAACTTCCTCAAATAAATAGATATCATCATCCCCTTTTCCTCCTTTTCTATTACTAGTAAAAAGACCTGTTTTCTTTTCTCTATTCCAAACCATTGCAAAATCATCCATAGGACTATTTATGGTAGAACCCAAATTAATTGGCAAAGCATTTGGATTATCTAAATCTAAAACGAAAATATCAAACCCTCCATAACCAGGATGACCATCAGATGCAAATAACAACTTATTATCACTTGTTATAAAAGGATAACTTTCTCTACCTTCAGTATTGATTTTAGAACCTAAGTTTTCAGGTTTGCCATAGCTGCCGTCTTCGTTAATTTTTGCCTTAAAAATATCCGACTCTCCTAATGTTCCAAACATATCGGAAGCAAAGTACAAGTATTTCTCATCTGCACTAAAAGCAGGATGCGCTACTCTAGAGGTATCATTTACAATAATAGCAGCTTTAACTGATGCATCCCATTTTCCGTTTTTAAATACCGATTTATATATTTTATACAACCCATTTACAGCTTCACCCTTGTCATTTATTTTTAATTCATTCTGTGTGAAATACATTGTTTTTCCATCTTTCGAAAAAGCTGGAGTAGCTTCATGAAATTTAGAATACGTATTAACTGAAAACAATTTAGGTTCTGGTAATTCACCTGATGCCTTTAAAGTTGTATAATACAAATTGGTAAATGACTGTTCCGTTCTTCTATATTTAGTATCTGCCACATTTTGGCTTCTAGCGCTTGCAAAAATCAAGGTGTCTCCATTTAAATTTCCACCATAATCTGATTTTGTTGAATTAACACCTAAATTAACTGTTTTAAATGCGTTAGTTAACTTATCATCTGTATTGGCAACTCCATTGTATTTAATAAACAGTTTAGATCTATTTTCACTATTTGCTTTTTTTGCATAGAGTTCTAATATCGCTATTGCCTTTTTTGGATTTTCCGCTGATTTTAAACTTTGTCCATAACGATAAAGGTATTCCGAACTACAATTTGGATCTAATCGATATAATTTTTGATACCAAATACTTGCTTTTTCATAATTGGCATTAAAATAATTAGCATCTGCTAAATGTTGGAAAACAGCAACTGTAGAATCTCCATCTTTAACCAATTGCTCATAAACTTTTATAGCGTCTGGGTATCGTTCTTGTTTGAATTTTTTATCAGCATTTAACAGAATTTTCTCTTGAGAAAAAGCGCTAATTGCTACTAATAGTAAAATAAAAATATATTTTTTCATAAGGTTATTGAATTAAAAGAATCTTGGTGTTTCAATTTTTTGATGACTATTAAACAAATCAAACTTTAAAAACAGTTCATGAGAACCTGAATTAAAATTAGATAATCTTGTAGTTTCTCTATCGTATCCGTATCCGATAAATAATTGGTCTGTTACTTGAAAACCAACCAAGCCACTTAAAGCTGCACTCATTCGATAAGCTATTCCAGCAGTAAATTTTTCATTGATTAAAAAGTTCGCTGTTAAATCTAATTGTAATGGAGCGCCAGAAACGATTTTAGTTACTAATGCAGGTTTAAATTTGATGTAATAGTTCAAATCATAAACTTTACCTGCAGTTAAGTAAAAATTTTGTCTTCTATTGGCTGTTGAAACTGCTACTTCGTCATAAAATGCAGTATTTAAAAGCATTGGAACTGACAAACCAATATAGGCGTTGTCTGTGTAATAATAGACTCCTGTTCCTATGTTTGGAGAAAATCTATTAATGTTATTTTGAAATAATGCATCCCCTGGATTGTATTGACTTAACTTACTATAATCTATATTTATAAGCTCTCCGCCTACTTTAAGA
>CAIJFC010000250.1 GCA_903819815.1 uncultured Bacteroidota bacterium | reverse complement strand
TTCTGGAGAATATCCAGAATATTTAGTAAATATAAATGGATTTACAGCTGTTGCATAAACCCTAACTTTATTTATTTGATTAAAAAACTTAGGTAATGTGTATCCGATGGTAATATTATTAATTCTCAAGTAAGATCCGTCTTCAACATAATAGGTCGATGCAATTGGCACTTCATTAAAAGGTGTTGGATTGGTCGCATTTGGATTGGAAGGTGTCCAAAAGTCCTGAAGAGAGGCATATTCCACATTTTCGCCGCCAAAACGTTGCGCTTTTTTTCCGTTATATACTTTGTTTCCACCAACACCATAAGTATCGACAGAAAAATCAAATTTACGATAATTAGCTCCAAAATTGATTCCGTAGGTATAGGTTGGCAAATAGGAACCTGCATTTACACGTTCGGTACTATAGGTAAAACCACCGTCTGGATTCAAGCCGGTAACTTGATAAACATAAAAACTACCCAAAGATTCACCTTCTTTAACTTGTTTGGTCCATTGACCGTTTGCTAAATCGCCGCCCGTTAAATTGGTAAAAAAGGAATTATAGACTTTGGACAAAGTATTTTTATTGTGAGAGAAATTAGCTCCAACCCAATAATTGAAATTATCATTAATGACGTCATTCCATTTTAATGAAAGTTCAAACCCTTTGTTAGAAACTAATCCTGTATTTAAATTGACTGGGTCTGGAGAGAGCACAGAAGGCAACTTAACAGGAAGAATTACGTTATCGGATTTACGATCATAAATATCAAAGGTACCGGAAATTTTGTTTTTATATAGAGTAAAATCAAATCCAAAATCAAATTCTTTCATCGTCTCCCATGTTAAATTTGGATCTACTGGATGTGGAATATTTGATCCTGCAAAAATAGTTTGACTAGCCCCAAACGGGTAATTATAACCTGGAGCAAAACCAATACTATTAAGTGCATTTCCATTTCCATTTCCAACTTGACCATAACCTGCTCTAAGTTTAAGGTAATTAATAAATTGATATTTTTCTAAAAAACTTTCTTTGGTAAGAATCCAACCTGCCGAAACCGCTGGAAACATTCCCCATCTTTTACTTGACGTAAAAGAACTAATTCCTTCTCTTCTTAAAGAGGCTGAGAATAAGTATTTTGAATTGTAATCATATTCCAAACGACCAAAATAAGCAATGGATACAATTGGTGTAGATTGAAAATTACTAATAATCGAATTAGGGGAAGTTGGTGAATTATATGTTGAAAAATTCAATGACCAATAATTAGATTGTTCTGGGACATTCCATCGCGTTCCTGAAAGATATTCACCATTATTTATTGTTGATCTGGATGTTCCACCAACAAAAGTAAAATCATGATTTTTAAATGATTTTGTATAAGTAAAATAATTATCCCAATTCCAAACATAAGAACTTCCTCGGCGTTGATTTAATGTATTAATCGGATTACTCGCAGAATAATTTTCTGCATTTTGTGTTGGATTTTGCGATAACCAAATTTCTCTACTTGCTGTAAAAGAATAACCCTTCGACCAGTCAAAAGTTGACCCAAAATTAGAGTTAATCTTAAAAGAATCAGATATTTTATATTCAGCACCAACAGATCCAAATAAAGTAAGATTTTTGTTATTTTCCTCAGAATAAAAAAGTTGTGCAGCAGGATTGGCAACGTTATTATAACGAATTCCTTGAATGTCATTCACTCCAGAAGGATTTAATAAAGGAACTGCCCAACGACCATTATCATACTTAACAGGCATAATTGGCGCTTGTTTGTATGCATTTGTAAACGCTGATAAAGGTTTTGGTGTGTTTTTTACTATTGCAATATTAATGGATTGCGTAATTTTCAATTTATTATCCAAGGCCCGAAACTCGTTTCTTGAACTTATATTTGTTCTTTCAAATTGAGTTCCGTTCAGGATTCCTTTTTCTTTATAATTAGTAGCACCAAGGTAATAATTAGCATTTTCTGAAGCGCCAGAAATAGAAAATGCATTACTACTAGTTTCGCCTGTTGAAGTGATTTCGTCAAGCCAATTGGTGTTATAAGGCTGGTCAAAATTAAAATAGGAAGTCGACCCTAAAGCAACATTATTGTAATAAACAAAACGATAGGAATCAGACATTCTGACTTTTCTTTGAATATATTTTTGACCATAATAAGAATCGTAGGTTACCTTTATATCTCCTTTTTTACCTTTTTTGGTAGTTACCACAACAACACCATTAGATCCTTTTTGACCATAAATAGCTAAAGAAGAAGCATCTTTAAGAATATCTAAAGTAGCTATTTCACTTGGACTTAAATTATTTAGACTATACGATTCAACTCCATCAATAACATACAAAGGATCCCTACCACCTAAAATTGTACCTAATCCTCTAATTCTTATGGAAGGATTGGCGCCAGGTTCGTCGTTAGTGACAATATTAACCCCTGCGGCTTTTCCTTGGATAGCCTGAATGGCAGATTGAGAGGGAGTTCTTAATATATCAGCCGATTTTATTTGAGCAACAGAGCCAGTAATCGAGCCCGCTTTTTTAGTTCCATACCCAACTACAACCACTTCGTCTAATTGGGTTATTTTTTTGGGCTCTAAAGTAACCATCATTGAAGTAGAAGCTTTGATTGTAAGCGATTCAAAATTAGGTTTCGAAAACTGCAACTTTTCTCCTTCTAATGCTTTAATGATAAAAGTGCCATCCAAAGCTGAACTGGCGCTTTGTTTGCCGTTGACAACTATAATTGAAACATCCGATATTGGTTTACCATAAGTATCAACCACTTTTCCTTTGCCTAATTGAGCAAAAGAAAAAACAGAAAAAAACATCAGAAATGAGAATAGAAATACGTTTTTCATAAATAATTTTAGTAAAACTGAATTAATAATACAAACATAAATAATTACAACGATATAGTTGATATAAAAAGCTACTACAAAACT
>CAIJFC010000249.1 GCA_903819815.1 uncultured Bacteroidota bacterium | reverse complement strand
AAGAGCCCTTTTTGGTTATATTAATCAAATGGTTAATATGATTTTTTTTAATTTCCTTTCTTTTAGTTTCCATAATTTGCATTACTTCAAAATAATCATTTTTAAGTATTTTTGGATCAAATTTAATTTTCCAGTATCCCGTATCACATGTTAATTTACAATTACCAACCTCACTCAACAGCCCTTTTAATTTAGCTATGTTAACAGATTTATTATTTTGAGCACTTTTAATGTCTTTATCATACCATATGATTTCAATTAATTTATCAGGAGATATTCCTTTATTATTTTTAAGGCTATATAACCATATTAATAAAAAAAGTTCTTTTAAAAGTGGTGGAAACTTATTCGTTATATCATTTTGTTTATTATCTATAATTTGGAAGCCTCCAAAAAATATTATTTGATAATCCACATCACTAGAAATTAGTTCAAAATCAATATCGTTAACTTTTGAAATAGAATCATTAAAATGGACTGTATCTTTTTCATTCACACTAACAATAATTGTGGCTTTGTGTTTTTTTGAGTAAAAATACCAAACAAGTCCTAATACAAATAGCAACATAAAGGCTATGTAATAAAAGATATTTTTAACATTTTTTATATCGGATTGAGCTAGGATGTCTTTTTTAACTATAGGAGGGTATTCAATAGAATATATTTTAAATTGTGTCTTGGTTGAATCCATTAAAAAAGAGGTATATGCCAAAAACTTTTTTTTCTTTGGAAAATAATATAAAGTTGCGAAAGACTTCACATCTAAAAAATCATAAGGTATTTTGCTTCCTACTAATTCCACTTTAGAATTATCAATATTTCCTTTCAATATTTGTAAATAACCTTTAGATTTTGTTTTATCCGAAATTAATGCATAAAAATTTCTGTTTTTTTTATCAATCCATATGTTGTTCCCTACAATCATATCTTCTAAAACATGCGATATTTCAAATTTTTTGATGAATTTTTTTTCTTTAATAACATACCCTAATAAATCAAAATAGCTTTTTGGATTTAACAATTGGCTACCCGAATCACTGCCAGATCCCCCCAACATATAGATCGTGTCGTTAAGTTCACCCATTCCAGCCAAATATCTAGGATGAAATATGGAGGTGTTTGTTTTTAAAACCTCATAAAAACCTTTTTTTAAATCAATACGCCTAACTTCATTATTATAGGTATATTGGCCATAACCCCCAAAAGTATATATAGAATTATCAAACATACTATAGATACTGTTATGATGTTGGTATTTTTGTTTATGTCTTTCTTTAGTAAAAACAGCTTCATTTTCCCAAACTCCAGTTTTAATATTTAATTCAGAAACTACATTTCTATCAATTAAATAGCAATATATTTTTTTGTCTTGATAGTTATAAACAGCCCTGTGATCTGAGGTTAAATTAATGGGGAAATTTTTATATTTAATTATTGTTGGTTCCTTCTTTTCAATATTATAAACCAATAATTCTTTATTTCTAAGTAAATAAAGAACGTCATTAACTGTGTCAGCTGTTATTAATTGAGTCCCATCCACCTCATTCTCAAAAATTTTTTCCCATTCTTGATGTCTATACAGTATCCAATTTGAATGGGTTACAATAGCTTTATTTTCACTGAAATTATCATGAGCAAAACTTCCGTTAATTTCATTTAAAGGATAGTGAGACTTAAGGTTTTTATTCACATATAATTTGATATTTCGAATACTCATATCTGGCACATCTGTAGAGGCAAAATCCTTATAATTATTAGCCCCAAACATAACTTTAAACGAGTCTGCATTTTTAAAATTTATACTCTTTTTAAGTACCGTAGAACCTTGAACCGAAAATAATAGTGTCTTTTGAATTAACGAAACCTTCAACCCCAATTTAATCCACTTATTTTTATTAAATGTAGTAGTATTAATTGGAACAACCGATTTGGTAGTGCCAATTATAATGTTTAAACTTTTAAACGTACTATTTGATGAAGGATTGTTGGAAATAATTAAATCAATATTTTGATGTTTATCATTAATTACTCTTAAAATATAACCAAATAAACTTTTTTGCATCAAATCAATTTTAATATCAAATGTAATATCAAATTCATTATTAAAAGACACAAATTCGTTTGGTGTTAAATTAAGACCTGTCCTTTCGTCAAGAGAGTAATTCTGTCCATTAAATGTCAACCCATAGTCTTGGGAGAAAGCCGTATAAGTGTTAAAGCTAAATAGAAAAACTAATAGAAGTAACATATAATAACGATTTGAATATTTTAATTTGTAAATAGTATTCATAATATTATATTTTCAAACTAAAGTGGACTTTTCCAATGAGAGTATTTAGTTAATAATTCAAAGATAAATGTTTTTTTTTATTTTTTGTTCATTTTAATTTTTGGTACTCATTTCTACGATTAATAATTGCAATTTTCTTGAATTTTTGTCTTTCTTTAATATCATTTCACCTCTTCCAAAATACACATCTGCAGGTGTTAAGTTGTTTAATGATTCATGATATCGCTCATTATTGTATCGGTTAACAAATTTTTGTAAAGCAGCTACTAATTCTTCTAGAGCGAAGTAATTATCAAGTTTCACAACATTTTTAATGGTTCTGTGATAGCGTTCAATCTTTCCTTGTGTTTGTGGATGATTGGGTCTGCCATGAACTTGCTGCATTTGATAATTGTCTTTTAAATACAATTTTAATTTGAGGAGATACAGAGATACAAACTTTTCTTATATTTTATGTCAATTAAGTTTTCTATTCTTAACTTTTTACGATGGTAAAGTTAGCTTATCCTCACCTATGATATTATTTTATTAACCTAAAAAAGTTTAACTTTATTAACTTTATTAACTTTATTAACTTTATAAAATAAATAAAATCATACTTATGAAAGAAATACAATATTTAGCTATTTTACTATTTGGCATTTTAAAAAAAGAATCAGGATTTAAAAGTTATCTAGTTCGAAAACAAAAGGAAGCAGAAATGAAAAACTTTGTTTCAGAGGTAGAATTCTTTGAAAATTGTAATGAAGTGGTCTCTCTACTAGAAAACAGAATTGAATCTCAATTTTTAGAACAAAGAAATCAGTTATATCAAACTATAGAATTACTGAAATCAAATAAAAAACCGTTTGAAAAAGAATTAGAGTTAGCTAATAACTTATCCAAAGACCATTTCAATATTAACTTATCAACCATCACTAATGGAAAATACAAAGATGAGTTATGGTACAGCCAAATTAACCTTATTAAGAATTGTATTGTTGAAATTAAAAATCAAAACTTCATAATTACCTCAGAAATTAAAGATTTAGACATTGACAATTACCTAGAATTTATTTTTTCTCAAAAAGAAATTAGTAGAGAAACTAAAGAAAATGCTGTTGAAGTATTAATGAAGGTAAATAAACAAGAAAAAACAAGTTTAAACAAACAAGTTTGGAATGATTATGTCTTTAACCAACATAACTATTGGAAAGAAATTACCCAGGATGAAAGAAAATTATTTGGAGAATTAAGAGCTAAATCATTTGAAGAAATAAATGCTTTATTTATAAATACAATTAAAGGAAGTCCTAAACCAAGAGCTGTATTAAAAAAGGAGTTTGAGGCGGCAATTATAGATAGGTTATCAAAAGAACCTTTTCAAAAAACAACTTCTGATTTTATGGGAGGACTTTTAACAAAGGACCTGAATATTTTAGCTGCTGTAATTGGTAAATTAGATTTTATTAAAGCAATAAAGCTTCCTAAAGAAAAGAAATTTTCAGTGCATTTAAAGGCTTTATTATATTGGTTAGAATTAAAGGCTTATGGAAAAGAACCGCCAAAGGACTTTGAAGGAAATTTCATAAAATTTGAAATTGAAAAAATAGGTGCTTCAAAATGTAACAATAAGGGTCAGTACTTTTATAAAATTTTTAAAGATATTGATATTAATAATCAAAAATTTTTAACAAATACGTTTGGCAAAGATTGGAAAGAAGACATTAAAAAATTATCAAATTACAATATTAAAATTATAGAATATATTGAAAAAAATTATTCTTAAAATATTTTAAAAATATATTGAGATATATATCTTAAAAAATATCCCTTAAAAGTTATCCGTTAATTCGCAGCAATCAAATAATTAATCATGTGCGAATTAACATCAATAGCTTATTCGGTCTTTTTACTTCCAAAAAAAGATGCCGCAAGAAAAAAGGAACTATTAGAGCAACCCAAACTTATAAAAGGGAATAATAGTCAACTCCCATTAAATAAATCTTTAAAACCTAGACTATGAGAAAGAAAAAAACTCCTAGTCTTGATGTTAATGGATTAAAACAAGACAAATCTTCAAAAACTGTCTCCAAATCGAATCTAGTTGAGGACCACGCTGACCATCTCTGTGATTCTGAGATAGAACTTCAAGAAAAAAGTTTAGCATTTCTTTTAGATGCTGTTGAAGTTGTGGACTTTTCTCTAGAGAAAGAGCCAAAATTGGTCCAATGGAAAAATGAAATCAATAAGCTCAAAAAGAAAGTACTAGATAAAGAAGGAAACCCAATTGATGAAGAAAGTAAAGACTATATTAAGTACGAAAAACTGCTCAATGGAACATCCTTTCCGAAGTTAAAAAAGCAAGAATATTCGGTGCTTGTCATTAACATTTTTAAGAAGTTAGTCCTTGAAAAAAAATTGGACTTGAAAGTTTACAACAAAGTCATTTTCATATACAACGGCAAATACTGGCAACAAATAACTCATGAAAGGTTCACCAGCTTTTTAAGTAATGTCGCCGAGAAAATGGGTTTAACCGGACTTTTGTACAAACACCACACCTTTGGTACCGATTTAATAAAACAATTTACTCATAACAATTTTGTCCAAAGTACAACTGACAACAACCTCACTAGTATTAATTTACAGAACGGTACTTTCGAATTCCGTAAAGGTATTGGAAAACTTAACCCACATAACAAAAATGATAATTTGCATTATGTGTTGCCTTTTGAATATTTGCCAGAGGCGACTTGTCCTATTTTCGATTCGTATTTAAACTATTGCCTACCAGATGAAGAGAAGAGAATGGTCTTACAAGAGTTTTTGGGTTATATTTTTACACCAAATGACATTTGTAACCTCGAAAAATGCCTTCTATTGTATGGAGAAGGTAGTAATGGGAAATCAGTCTTGTACCGTGTAATTAATGCGATTTTGGGAAAAGAAAATATCACTTCTTATTCCATACCACAATTAACAGACAAGTCTAAGGGGGAATACTACCTTGTAAACCTGCAAGACAAACTTCTTAATTACTGTAGCGATACTAAAGGAGCTTTTGACAATACAGGGGTATTCAAGCAATTAGTATCCGGAGAACGAGTTACTGGACGTCACCCTGCAGGCAGACCTATTGAATTTGTGAATAATACAAAATTTATTTTCAATGTGAATGTGCTTCCAACCACTCCAGAAAATGTCCATGGATTTTATAGGAGATTCGAGATAATTGAATTTGATGTAACAATTGAAGAAGATAAAAAAGACAGACAGCTACCGGTTAAAATAATTGAAAATGAATTACCCGGGGTTTTCAATTGGATTTTGGTCGGACTGGAAAGGTTACTTAAAAACAAACACTTAACTGAGTGTAAAGCAAACAATGAAGCTCTTGAGCGATTTAAAACAAAGAGCAACCACGTACTTGAGTTTTTAACTAATGAAGGTTTTGAAGTGGTCAATAATATTGAAAAAGGGATGATTTTTAACGAACTATACCAAAAATACCAAAGATGGATTGCAGAAAATGGGGACAGACCATTAAACAAATCTACTTTTAAAGAAAGAATCGATGGGATAAAACTTGGTAACAAGCAAGTCTTTCGAAATGAAAAATGTAATGGAAATAAACATAAAATTAATTTAATAAAAAAGTAAAAAAATGGAAAAAAATGATCAAAACAGAAACTTTACACTTAGCACAAAAGTTACTGCTAGCCAAAAAGCAAAATTTATGCAAGAAGCAGAAAGACTTAAATTATCCCTTTCGGAATGGATGTGCGGCACACTTGAGATGTCTATTAACGCCTACAAAGAAGTCGATAAGTCGGAAATGATACTACAACTTCAAGAGGAAAATAATGAAAAGACTAACATTATTAACTATCTAAAATTGCAGCTTAATAAAGTAAATTATCTTCTTCAACAAAAAAGAAAAATTATTGCAGAACTACGCTCCGCCAATTCAGAAAATGATAGTGAGGTTTACTATAACAGAAAAATAAAATAATAATCCAAGTACAAAGAGATGGATGCTAATACGGTATATGACGTTTTTCTTGCTCTTCCAGAAGTGGAAAAGCAGCGTCATATCCAATTAGTAAATAAATACTATTCAAAAAAGGAGAACCAACTCAAGATAGCATTTAGGAAAAATAAAAATGAAGTTCGATTCACTAAAAAAGACGCGATAGATTATCTATTAAAAAATGTGTTTACTTCAAAAAAAAATAATTCGCTGGCCTCATAATTAAATTGTTTTGGAGGCCTACGCTTGAGCATTTTTAAAATTACCTAATTATTAATATGGGTTTGCTGCAGCACTTTTTTGTCCGGTAGTATTAAGATTAGTTATTATCCCAGTCTTATTGTACCATTATTTTTAATTTAGCTTCATCGTATTCTTTGAAAGCATTAGATGATTCTAATAGTAGTTCTAATTCTTCCAAAGAAACAGCATTTAAGGTTGCACTAAATTCTTGTGCACGTTGTAGCATTTTTATATAAGCCAAGGGGTCTTGTTGCCTTGTTAATCTTCTTAATGCACCCAAATAATCGTCTCGATATACTGTAGGAATTATGATTCTAGTTTGTTCTGCTTTAACTAATTCAGCGTTCATCATTACTCTGGCAATTCTTCCATTACCATCTAAAAATGGGTGGATTTCACTAACCATAAACATAATATAAGCTGCTTTTGCAAACGGGTCTGTAAGTGCTTTGTAATAATCAAAACCTTTTATTAAAGTCCCTTTTACTAATTCAAAATCTACAAAAAACGTTTCTCCCGCACGGTTGTTTTTATCTTTAAATACACCCGGCATTTTTGATTTTCTGGCCTCCATTAGCAATCGGTGTCTGTATTGGAGAATAGCAATGAACTCATCAGGTTTAGATGGCGTAATATTCATTTCAACTTTACTACTGACCAATTTATACGTTCCTAATATGTCGTGAGAATCTTCATCGCGATTGAACATTGGTGTATCGGTTTCGATGATGTTTTTGGCCTCCTCTACTTCAAATCGAGTTCCTTCTATATAATTTGAAAAATAGGATTCAAAAAAAGCAAAATTTTTGAAAGCAGTGTTGGAAGTGTTTTTATCGATTACGTTTTTAAATTCTCTTTGTTTTAATTCTAAAAATAGTATTTCAAACAAATCTATTCTGGATTGGTCATATGGATTTCCAAATGCTCGAGCAATTGCCCGTGGCGATGATAATATCTTGGAAGGCTGAGTGGATAATAACGCACTGATAAGCTTGTTTAATTTTTCAAACTCTTTTTGCATACCCAATTTCTCGGCGATTACTTTTGCATTATCTCTAATCTGATTTAGTCCCTCTTCCCCTTTTACTTGTGCGATTTTTTCTAGTTTATTTTCTAATTCAGAAATTGATATCGTTTTAGATTCTGGACCTGTTTTTCTTGATGATTGAAGATTTTCTAAAAAAGCTCTTTCTTGCTGCGAAACAAATAGTTCTCCTGAGAATGAATTATCGCCCTCAATTGCTCCAATACCTTCCATAAAACGAATTGATATTCCAGGTAATTCAATTTTTTTGGTATAGGTATAGGTAACAAATATTTGACCTGTGGTGGTTGGTTTAAATTCAATTGCAGAACGATGGCTTAATAGTGAACCAGGATATAAATTACCAAGAATAGAAAAAATATTCCTTTTGATAATAACCTCATCGGTATCAACAAAATTAGAAGTGAAAATACGAGGAGCAATTTTTTTAATTTTACCGGTGTTTTCAAGCAAAGCAATTTGCTTTCTTACTTTTTTATCACTCGAAGAATAAATAATTTCTTGTAGGTGCGTTGGGATATAATTTTCCATTAGTTCTACTTTATGTAAGCAAAACTATGCTTTATTTTCCACTAAAATGTTATTTTTTGGCTTTTTTTTCCATTATAAACGAAATATGTTTTAAAAAGTAAGGTGTAATGTTCATAAACACATCAATAAAATCAAAATTGATTTTTT
>CAIJFC010000248.1 GCA_903819815.1 uncultured Bacteroidota bacterium | reverse complement strand
TAATGGGTTATGCTCAACATGGTTTATTGACTCCTTCTCCAGATCTTGAAAATTATATTAAAAGAATGGAAGATTTACCAAAATTAAGCAAGGTGAAATAATTTGCCAAAAGAATTTAAGAAAAAAACTACCGTCGGAATCCGAGTTCCCGACAATGCGATAGCTTTGGAAATTGTTCGCCAATTAGGAAACCCAATCGTTTCAACATCCATTCATGATGAAGATGCGGTTTTAGAATATTCTACCGATCCGGAATTGATTTTTGAAAAATGGCAAAATCTTGTTGACATAGTAATTGACGGCGGTTATGGTGATAATATTGGTTCAACCATAATTGATTTATCCGGATTTGAACCAGTTGTAATTCGAGAAGGTAAAGGAAGTTTAGAGGTACTTTAAACTGTTTTTCAATTTGATAATAATCTGCATAAAAAAACGTCTTGAAATTTTCAAGACGTTTTTTTTATTTCTTAATAAACGGATAGCTTACGGCTAAAAGCTATTTATTGTTTCTTCATTTCTTTTTCGATCATTTCGTAAAACTCATCAATTTTAGGAAGAATTACAATACGAGTTCTTCTGTTGATAGCTCGGTTGGTAACCGAATTGTTTTCAACTAAAGGAATAAATTCTCCACGACCAGCAGCAATTAACTGCTTAGGATTTACTTTTAAATCTTTTGTTAATACACGAACAATTGCGGTAGAACGTTTCGCACTTAAATCCCAGTTATCAATTAATATATTGTTACCAATGAATGGTACATTATCGGTGTGGCCTTCCACCATACATTCAAATGTTGGTTTTTCATTAATTATTTTAGCCACTTTAGCAAGTATTTCTTTCGCCCGCTCACTAACTAAGTAACTTCCACTTTTGAAAAGTAATTTATCAGCAATTGAAATAAAAACAACCCCCTTTTCAACATTTACTTCTATATCTGGATCTGTAACACCTACAGAACTCTTGATACTAGTAACCAATGCTAAAGTAACGCTATCTTTTTTGGTTAAAGCATCTTGCATTCTAGAAATTTTAATGTCTTTTTCTTTAATTGTTTCTAGTGCTTTTTCAATGTTTTGTGCCCCTTTGGTTGATAACGTGGTCATATTATCCATGTTTTGAATCAAATTATCATTATTTTTCTTCAAAAATTCAATTTGACTTGCAAACGCCTCTTTTTCAGTAATACACATGTTTAATTTTACAGTGCAAGAATTTAATAAATCTTGAATTTCTTTATTTTTTGCTTCTAAGGCAACAAATTTTTTCTTAGAAACACAGGAAGTTGTCAATAACGCAACCAACGATAATGCTAATACGATTTTTTTCATGAAGGTTTATTTTTTTACAAAATTAAATAAAAATACTTTATTAAATGCATATATTTTTTTCAAAAATTATGCCTTTTTTTTATATAATTATCAAATACAATACTATTCCGATTAAAATAGGAACTCACTTGAAATTCAGCACGTTTTTTTAAATTTCTATTTATTGAATGATAATAATGAAAATGTGCTTTTAACACAGCAAAAAAATGCGCAAATTTTCCTTGAAATAAAAACCGAATTCCAGCAATTCCATCAAATAGCATTCGTATAAATAAAATTTTAAATAGTTTTTCTTTAGGTAAATTTTTAGTCAACATGAATAAGGAATTTCTAAAATTCAAAAATGTTTTCTTAGGATTTTCCTCATTTAAAGTTGCTCCCCCTACATGATAAATGGTAGATAAACCGTTGTATTTTATGGTGTAGTTTTTGTTTATTGCTCGCCAACACAAATCAATTTCTTCTTGGTGCGCAAAGAAATCAACGTCAAAGCCATTCAATTCTTTAAAAACAGAACTTCTGATAAAAAAACTAGCGCCTGATGCCCAAAAAATATCGCAAGTATCATTGTATTGTCCAAGATCTTTTTCTATGGTTTCAAATATTCGGCCTCGACAAAAAGGATAACCATATTTATCAATAAAACCTCCACCAGCGCCGGCATATTCAAAGTAATCCTTGCGTTTATAATCCAATATTTTTGGTTGAACAATGGCTGTATTTGTTTCGTTTTTGAAAGTTTCAAGGATTGGTTGCAACCAATTTAGAGTCACTTCAACGTCAGAGTTTACTAAGGCATAAATATCCGTATCAACCTGTTTTAAAGCTTCGTTGTAACCTTGTGCATATCCAAAGTTGTATTCGTTTTTAATTATTTGAACGGTAGGAAAATGCTTTGTAACAAATGAAATTGAGTCGTCAGTTGAAGCATTGTCGGCTAAATAAACAGTAGCTTCAGGTGAATTTTGAACAACTGAAGGTAGAAATTGTTCTAACAATTTCTTTCCATTCCAATTTAAAATTACAACTGCGATTTTCATTTATTTATATTAATATTGATATTCAGGTAAATCCGTTAGAAAATCATATTTCTCATTTTGATAATCCATTTTGCAAAAGTAATGATTAAGTCCGTTGGTCACCATTAAATAATCGGCATTTAAAGTCATATTGTATCTTGCGATTTGATCAAAAGTGCTTTGCGAAATTTTAACTCCTGGTGCCTTACACTCTATTAAAATAGTAATATTTCCATCCGGTTTATAAACAACAACATCGTATCTTTTGTTTAGGTTGTTGATTTTCAATAACTTTTCAACATTTATATGTGACTTAGGATATTTTTTATCTTGTAATAGAAATTGAACTACATGTTGGCGTACCCATTCCTCAGGTGTAACAATTATAAATTTTTTCCTAATTTCATCGAAAATAGCTACTTTATTTTCACTATTTTTGAATCGGAAAGAATAAGTTGGAAATTGCAATTGCTTCATAAAGCAAAAGTATAAAATAAGTTTAAAAGTTTAAGGTTTAATGTTTCACACGATGCAAAAAAAAACTTTAAACTTTAAACTTTAAACATAAATCAATGGATGAAGTTTTAAAAATTGTAAATGACATTAAATCGGGAATTTTAAAACCCATCTATTTTTTAATGGGCGAGGAAGCTTATTATATAGATAGACTTTCAGATTACATTGAAAAAAATGTACTTACGGAAGAAGAAAAGGGATTTAATCAAACGGTGCTTTATGGTCGGGATGTTACCGTTGAAGATATAGTTTCAGCAGCAAAACGTTATCCAATGATGGCTGAAAGACAAGTTATTATTGTTAAAGAAGCACAAGATTTAGTAAAAACAATTGATAAATTTGAAAGTTACGCTGCAGATCCGATGCCTTCCACAGTTTTAGTGCTTTGTTATAAATACAAAACTCTTGACAAACGTAAAAAAGTAACCAAACTTTTTGAAAAATCAGGATTGGTTTTTGAAAGTAAGAAATTATATGAAAACCAAGTTGGCCAATGGATTACTCGAGTTTTACAATCAAAAAAGTATTCTATTGAACCGAAAGCTTCCGCAATGCTCGTGGAGTTTTTAGGAACCAATTTGGAAAAAATCAATAACGAATTGGAAAAACTACAAATTATTTTGCCAGTTGGAAGTACCATTTCAGCCAATGATATCGAAGAAAATATAGGCTTTAGTAAAGATTTTAATATTTTCGAATTACGAAAGGCAATCGGTGAAAAAAATCAGTTAAAATCATATAAAATAGCACAATACTTTTCAGAAAATCCAAAAGATCATCCTTTGGTAATGACAACAGGTATGCTTTTTAGTTTCTTTGTTCAATTACTTCAATACCATGGATTAAAAGATAAAAACCCAAAAAATGTAGCTGCAGTCTTGAAGGTAAATCCGTTTTTTCTTAAAGATTATGATGTTGCATTAAGAAATTATCCCATGAAAAAAGTAAGTAAAATTGTAACACTTCTCAGGGATATTGATGTGAAAAGTAAGGGTGTTGGATCTAATTCATTACCACAACATGAATTATTAAAGGAAATGTTGGTTGGTATTTTTAATTAATACAATCCAATAGTATCCATAACAATTACATTTGAAATAATAACTATTTTAACGATATTTGCAATTCAAATTTTTAAATTTCAATTATGGGAATGAATAAAAATACGGTTTTAGGCTGGGCCACATTACTAATGGTTGTAATGGGATTATTGTTAATAGGAATGGGTATTTTTAAATACAGTGAAATTTCAGGATGGGGATTTGTGGCTGCTGGAGTTGGTTTTCTAGCTAATGCTTGGGTTTTTAATGC
>CAIJFC010000247.1 GCA_903819815.1 uncultured Bacteroidota bacterium | reverse complement strand
GCCACGAGTTCCTAATCCGTTCAAAATATGAATTCGATTTGAATCTTGATGCGTTCCAATTAATGGTCTTCGATCTCTAACCGTAGGACGAACTCCGGCAAAATGGTCTATTATTTCATAGTCACAATCCAAAATTTCATCAATTCTGGCTATTAATTCTTGTTTTCCAGCTTCGGTCGGTTGATTGGTTTTGTCTTTCCAATCATAAGTAGCGCCCACTTTGAACAAATCATTTCCTAGGGGCAAAATAAAAACGCTGGTGTTTATGATAACATCTAAATTCAAATTAGGCGATTTAAGAATCAATAATTCCCCTTTTGTTCCGTCTAGCGGTAAATGCGAGAAAAACGGATTAGAATGAATGCCAAATCCTTCTGCGAAGATGATGTGTTTTGCTTTTGTATTTTTATATTGAATATAATCGTTTTCCACTTGAAGTGCATTATAATCAAAAGTTTCGTTTTGAAAAAACTGTTGATTATTCAAATACGTTCTGTAATTTGAAATTAATGCGGCGGTATCAACATAACCCGTTTGAAGCACTTCGCCATATCCGAAAGGCGATTGGATTCCGTCGTATTTTTTATCGATTAAATCAAGAGAAAGGAAAGGTGCTAAATTCGGTTTGTCAGAAGCAGCAAACCAGTTATTTTGTTCTTCAATGGAAAAGAATTTTCTTAAAATTGGAATTTTATAATCAATTTGGGTGTCTAATTTGGTTTCAATTGCTTTATAAAACGAATCCAACAAAGTGATTTGTTCCAAGGCATTTGGTACTTCGCTAAATCGTTTAAGAATTACGGGATTATATAATCCGCCGGCAATTTGGGAAGAATTTTGAGAAGAATCATCGAGAACAAGAATGGTTTTGTTGTTTTGTAATGCGGTTTCAGCAAAACAAACACCTGCAATTCCGGAACCTACAATGATATAATCTAACATTTTCATTTATTTAAATAGATTACAAAAATAAAAAACTCTTACCATTACGATAAGAGTTTTCAATTTGTTTGTGAAATAATTTTAGTAAGCCCACATATCGTGTTCGAAATTTCTAATTTTTTCTTTCACTCTTTCGGATTCAAGTAGCTCCATTTGTGCATTATCTTTCACATATTGAGCAATTTCTCTATCTCCGTATACATTTTCTTCTTTGTAAATAATAGCATTGAAATGACGTGAATTAAAAATTTGATCGAAATCCATTGGCATTGAAGAATTTTTGTCATTAAATGATTTTGCTTCATGCAAAATAGTTCGAATGGAAGGATAATAAACCCAAAACAATTCAATAACATCTGGGGCTTCTTTTCCAATTTCTCTTGCTTCAGGAGCCATAGGACAAATTCCTAAAATACGATATTTCAACTCACTTTGACGGCTGTCAAAATACCAATATCCTTTAATTCGATAAGAGTCAATATCTTGAGCGGTTAATTCTTTTTTATTGATATACTGCGGATCCAACACTTTAGTAGCTGGAATAACAGTTGCAGGAGTTACCGAAATTACTTTTCCTTTTTTGTCTTTCTTTACAACTTCAGGAACTGATTTAGGTTTGTAATCATCATAAAAATTATTGATTTCATCAAGACCAGCTTGAAGCGTATCAGTAAAAGTAAATGAAGACTCCATATCTTTCAGGGTTTTTTTGGTGTTAAAATAACTATCAGAATATACTTCCGTTATTTTTCCAGCTTTAATCCCAGCAATCAAAACATGATATAAAGAACGTCTGTCTCTACCAATATTTGCAGTATCTATTGGATAATACAAAGGGAAATTGATTCTTTCATCCAAATCAATCACTTCCCATGTAGTTTTTGCATTCAATACATCCCTATCATGAACATAACCCTAAGCTAATGGATTGTCATTATCAGAAATTAATTGCGCTGGCGATTTCTTCCCAATTTCAGAAGGGGTTTTGGCATTTAGCAAATTGGATTGGGCGAAAGAAGAAAAACTTCCTGCAACAACTGCAATAACGATTAATAAACTTTTATTCTTCATCTTATTTTAATTATAAGTTATTTGTGAAAACGGGCTAACTTAAATTTTTATTGTATTTCATATATTACAGGAGCTGTTTTTCCTGTAAGAATGTTTGCTGTAACACCAACAATTTTGGTTTTGATATCAGAAATCGTAATTTGATCACCTCTACTTGCTCTTGCTAAAGCCGCTTTACATTGGGCATTAACTCTATCGCCGTTTACAATTACAGCAGCTGAACCTGTTACTTTAAATGTAAATTGAGTAACTTGGAAAGTAAGATCATACAAGAAATCAGGTAATTTAGCTGTAATTTGCGCTACTTCTAAACGAGATTTAGCCCCTTTAACAACACCCATTTCTCCGGCGATTGCACCGATTGGTCCTGGAATGTTTTTAATTCTGAAAACTTTTTTATCAGAAACTGGTTTTCCATCAGGTAATTTAGCTGTTACATTTACAGTTACTTCGGTACCTGCTCCTGGATTTAAGTTATATTGTCCCATTTTAGAACCTTTTGATAAACCTGGCGCAGAAGCTACCACTTTATCATCTGTAATACCTGCAAAAGAAATAGTCATTGGATTAGGTAATCCTCTATAAACAACGTTCATTTTGTCGGCAGAAATATTGGCTGAATTTGGTTTAGGAACCACAACATAGTTTCCTTTAATAGGCAAACTAATTACTTTTCCATTTTCGTCAAAGTTAAATGAACCCGTAATTTCATGTTCACCAACAGCACCTGCTCCAAAAGAGAAATCGGCTTGTCCAGCTTTGGCAACTACGCTTGTTCCGTTAACGATTACAGATTTAGCAACTAAATTTGGATCAAATTTTCCTAAAATAATTTTTCCTTTAACAGCTTCTCCTTGAAAGAAAGCAGTTTTTTCAGGAACAACTATTGGTTGATAAGCTGTCAAAGAAGCCGCAGCAACTAAGTCAGATTGGAACATTCCAGTCATTACATCGCTTTCCGTTGTTTTGATATCCGCTTGTAATTGAGATAATTTTGTAATTGACGCAATTAAAGGGAAATGGTGGTAATTATAATCCAACCAAGGTAGTTTTGCACCTGCTTTTTCTGAATAAACCGCTTCGGTTGCAAATCTTTTCTCGATTTTTTTCATTTCTACATCTGCAATTGAACTTCCGCCAATTCTTTTTATTTCACTAGCATAAGTTTGAATTTTATTTAAAAACTCTTTTGCTTTAGGGGATTCTCTATCTCCTATGTAAAATAAATTATCAATAGCATCACTTTTATCCATTTGTTCGCATGGATAATTTCCGTCTTTGTCAATTACAAATCCTTTAGCGGCAATATCTTTTATTCCTTCAATATAATCGTTGAATTCCTTAGATAGCGCTCTGATTTTTTCAACTTTAGCTTTTTTATCACCATATTGACCTGGTTGGTCTTTCGCTTTTTGGGCTAGTTGAAGAAATGAAGATTCGTTTCTAGTATCTGTAAGTGTATTTGACTCTACAATTTTTGAATTCAAAATACCAAAAGCCGTTAATACTTCTTTTGACATATTTAATGCTAACATCGCGATGAAAACCAAGTACATCAGGTTAATCATCTTCTGTCTAGGGGTTAATTTTCCTCCTGCCATTTTTTCTAATTAGTTTATTTGTTATTAATATATAGTGTATTAAACTAATTATTATTTGTTACTCATTGCAGAAAGCATTCCACCATAAACATTGTTCAATGAAGACAAGTTTGAGGTTAATGATTGCATTTGATCTTTTAATTTTATATTATTTTCAACCACTTCTTCATTGATTTGTGCATTTTTCGCAGAAGTTTCTAATTGAATTTTATATAATCCATTGATAGATTCCATTTGAGAAGCTGCCAATGTTAACTCTTCACTGTATTTTTTTGTTGAAGCTAATGATTCAGCTGTAGGTGCCAAACTTTTTGAAGCTGCTTCAAAATTTTTGATGCTATTTCCTAAGCTTGCCATTAATTCTCCATCAATTTTAGCTTCTTTCAACATCGCATCTAATTTTTGAGACAATAAACCTTGTGCTTCTTTAGATTCGTCTTTTTTACCGTCTTTAGCTTTTGCTGTTCCTCCAGCTAATTCTGGATATACTAATGACCAATCCAATTCATCATCAACTGGCTCAAAAGCAGACAAACCAAAAATCAAAGCCTCTGTTAGAAGTCCTATTGTCAACATAAGGTTACCGGTAATAAATCCGAATTCAATGTGTGTAATTTTGAATAATGCTCCGATAATTACTACTGCAG
>CAIJFC010000246.1 GCA_903819815.1 uncultured Bacteroidota bacterium | reverse complement strand
AGAAACAAAACTCTATAATCCGGGCGATAACGCTAGAGAAATTGGTACCCGCGAATTTTTGAAAAACCGTTGGAAAGATAAATACGGTTATTAATAAATAAAGTGTTTTATTTATTAAACTTTAAAAAGTTACATTTAATTTTTTAGAAATTAACTGTTTATCTTGATAGTATTCGAAAAATATTTCTTGTCCTTTTTTAATAACTACTCCATTTATCGAATTTGAATTTGCAATAAACACATTTTCATTTGTAGTTTTATATAATTTTAATACTATTGTTGAAGTTGTAGGATCTATTAATAAAAACCCTAATTTAATTGTCTCAGCTACTAATATATTCTCGAATTCTAAATCACTTTCAACGATAATAATTCCATTTTCTTGAATTTTCAATGTCGAATCCTTTGTAATCATTTTGTAATTTGCAACTTCTTCACTTCTACCTTTTTGTATTCCACTAAACTTATATTCCAATTTATCAAATGAACTAAACGCCTCTCGTAATGCTTGGTTATAGGCAACTTGGTATTCTTTTTCCCTGCTTTTTCCTTCTAAGGAAGTGAATAAAATAGCATTTTTACAATCTTTTAAAACTACAATCAATTTCGTTGAGAACATATTTCCAGTATTTTGAACATCAACATACACTTTATTACAATTGTTTTCCGCGACTTCAGTTGGTAAAATATCAGTATCAAAATAGGTTATAAAACCGTATTTTTCCATTAACATTTTTGTAAGTGTATTTAAACGGTATTGATCTTTGTCTTTTAAAAATTCGAATTTTGAGGGAACAATAGCATATTTATAATCGTTTACAGATTGAGCAAAACCAAGGCATGAAGCCAAAAATAATATAAAAAATAGTGCTTTTTTCATAATTTAAAGGTGGTTTTTTAATTCTAATAAATGAGAAACTTGTTTGATATTATCGTATGATTTTGAAGGATCGATGTTGAACAAAATAGCCTGCATTCCAAAATTTAATGCGCCTTTTACATCTGCATCAATACAATCTCCTATCATAATGCTGTTGGATTTAGAAGCATTGGCTTCAGTAATCGCATAGTCATAAATTTTAGGATTTGGTTTTTTTACACCTGCCATTTCCGAATTGGTTATCGTAGTAAAATAATGGTCAATATTTGAATTTTTTAATTTATTGTCCTGAATTTCTTGAAATCCATTGGTAATAATATGCAAATTGTATTTTGGTTTTAAATAATCTAAAATCTCAATTGCTCCATCGAAAAGGTGATTGAATTTTGGCAAATATTCGATGTACTCTTCCGATAAGAATATTATTTTATCATCGTCAATTTCGAAATTTAATAGTTCAAAAGTATCTTTTAATCTTCCTAAACGCAATTCTAATTGTGTGATTTTGTCTACCCGATACAACTCCCAATATTTGATATTTATGGGTACATAATGAAATAGAAAAAGCTGTAAATTGACATTAATCGCATGTTTATTGAAAATAGTCTCAATAGCAAGGGCAGAATTTTTTTCAAAATCCCAAAGTGTGTGATCTAAATCAAAAAAAACATGGTCTATTTTCATAATTAATTTTTATTTGCTTTAAGCTTATAAAATTCCTTCATCTGCAAAACTCAAATATCCGTGTTCTGCGATAATTACATGATCTAAAATGGTAATGTCTAGACTCTCGGCTGCTAATTTTATTTTCTTTGTAATCTTAATATCGGCTTCGCTGGCTTTCAAAGTTCCCGATGGATGATTGTGACAAAGTACAATTCCAGTAGCACCAAGCTCAAGTGCATTTTTGAAAATCAATCGAACATCAACCAAAGTGGCTGTGATTCCACCTTTACTTAATTGCGATTTTGAAATAATAGAATTGGAATTATTAACGTAAATGATCCAAAATTCTTCGTGAGGCAATTCTCCAATTAAGGGCTGCATCAATTCAAAAATCATCTTACTTGAAGTTATCTTCTTCAATTCAATGGCTTCCTCTCCCCTTCTTCGACGTCCCAATTCCATTGCTGCAATAATAGAAATTGCTTTTGCTTCGCCAATTCCTTTGAAAGATACCAATTGCGCAATCGATAATTTTCCTAAAGCACTTAAATTATTGTCTACACTTGACAAAATCCGTCTGCTTAGTTCGACGGCACTTTCATTTCGACTTCCCGAACCAATTAAAATCGCAATAAGTTCGGCATCGCTTAAAGCAGCTTTTCCTTTTAACATCAATTTTTCTCGCGGGCGGTCGTCTTCTGACCAATTGGTAATTGGGAACGAATTATTTTCCATATTTATATAATTAAATGGCGTTTAAATAGTAGGTGAAAAATAATGCTACTTTTTTATTAATCAATAAATCCTTTAACTTCATCAAAATTCAATCCTCCATAATTTCCAGAACTCATCAATAATAAAGCTGAATTTTCAAAATTCAAATGAAATAAATAATCTTTAAAAGCTGCCGGATTGGTATAAATAATCAAATCTTCACGGTTGAACGCTTGTGCGATTTGCTCATAGGTTACTTCTTCCAATTGTTTTATTTTCACTGCATCGGGCGAATAAAAAACTACGGCAACATCTGCAAATTCTAATGCTCCTTGATATTCTTTTAGAAATTCTGCGTTCAAACTGCTGTAGGTATGCAATTCCAAACAGGCAACTAGTGTGCGATTTGGATATTGTTCTTTTACAGCTTTAGTTGTTGCAGCTACTTTACTTGGCGAATGCGCAAAATCTTTATAGGCTACTTTAGTTTTGCTTTCTGCAATTTTTTCTAAACGCTTTGAGGCACCTTTAAAACTTGCAATTGCTTCATAAAAATCGGCTTCATCAACGCCCATATTTTGACAGATCCATTTTGCACCCGCCAAATTATTTAAATTATGCGCTCCAAAAACTTCAATAGGCATAGCACCTTCCGGAGTATCTAATAATGTAACTCCCTCTCTTACAGAATATTTAGGTGTTGAATAGGGTAATTTACGGATAGGATTTGAGGCTGCTTCCGCAACTCTTTTCACTTCTGAATCGTCTTCATTGTAAACCAAGATCCCACCATTGGTAATCATTTTAATGAAAATTTCAAACTGCTCTACATAATTTTCATACGTTGGAAATACATTAATATGATCCCAAGCAATTCCAGAAATCAGGGCAATATTGGGTTGGTACAAATGAAATTTTGGACGTCTATCCATTGGCGAAGACAAATATTCATCCCCTTCAAGGACTATAAAATCATTTTCTTCTGTTAAATGAACCATAGTGTCAAATCCTTCTAATTGGGCGCCAACCATATAATCTACTTGGATATTATGAAAATGCATCACGTGCAATATCATCGATGTAATTGTAGTTTTCCCATGGGAACCACCAATAACAACTCGCGTTTTATTTTTTGATTGTTCGTATAAAAATTCAGGATAAGAATATATTTTCAACCCTAATTGTT
>CAIJFC010000245.1 GCA_903819815.1 uncultured Bacteroidota bacterium | reverse complement strand
TAGCGGTGGATGCATTACATCCTTCTAAATTAGAATATACCAAGTGGGCTATTAAGTTAACCCAACAAATAGTGAATGTTTTTGCAGCGGGTGGGTAGGATGCATTATCATATTTAGAGTTTATTCGAATATATAACTTGTTAGTAATTGAATTTTTGTTTTGAGTTATTAGGTGATTAGTTGTAGTAGGTTTACTGAACATAATTATTACTAATCATGGATAAAAAATTATACATCATTGCAGGTTGCAATGGAGCCGGGAAGACAACGGCTTCAAGTCTTCTTTTGCCAAGTAATATTGTTTATATAAATGCAGATGATATTGCAAAAGAATTAAGACCAAATGATGTGGCGTCTGTTGCTTTTCTGGCAGGGAGAATGATGCTGACTCAAATTGATGATTTTCTTAAAGTTGGATATACTTTTTCATTTGAAACGACACTATCAACGAGAAGTTATCATGAAACAATAAAGTTTGCTCAGCTCATTGGGTATAGAATCATATTAATTTATTTTTGGTTAAATGATTCTCAATTAGCAATTCAACGTGTTAGTGGACGAGTTCAACAAGGGGGACATAACATTGAGGCTGAAGTAGTTAAAAGAAGGTATCATAGAAGTATATCAAATTTGGTAAATATTTATATACCTTTAGTAGACGAATTACTAGTTTTTGATAACTCTGAATCCAAGTTGGATTTGATAGCTGAAAAACCTTATCAAAATCAATTATTAATTTCAAATTTTCACAAATGGAACAAATTAATGAAAAGCATATAGAAATACAATTTGTTAGGAGTGATGAAGCTAAAAGAATTATTTCGAGCTTAAGCAACTTGAATCAAGAAGTGATCGCTTCTCATAAAAAAACAAACACACCATTAGTTATTTCTGTAGATGGTAAAATTGTTCATATCAAGCCTGAGGATTTATAATTCCCATAATACAAATTTAACTTAATGCCATTTATAATACTATCGTATATTTGAGTATGCAACCTTATAAATTAGATAGAAATTCTTTTAAAGCCCACACTTTTAGCGATGCGGATAATCATTCTATTTTTTATAAGAATTTAAGTGTAGTAGAAAGACTTAAAATAGCAAATTATCTAAATAGTATTGCATTCAATTTTAATGCAGAGAATCCGCCTCGAATGGATAAGAATGTTTTTAAAACCAAGTCATGGAACAAATAATTGGTAATATCTTCAATCAAGACTTTAGAGAATTCTTAAATGCATTAAATAATAATAAAGTTAAATATCTTCTTGTTGGAGGATATTCGGTTATATTACATGGTTATTCTCGTACTACAGGTGATATGGATATCTGGGTAGATAGAACTAAAGAAAATTATGTTTTATTAAATTCGGCATTTGAGGAATTTGGTATGCCGATTTTTGATATGACACTTGAAAATTTCATTTCACATCCTGAGTGGGACGTTTTTACATATGGTAAACCTCCTGTGGCTATTGATATTTTGATTAATTTAAAAGGGGTTAATTTTAATTTCGCTTTTAATAATTCTATAGTTTTTGATTTAGATGGTTTATCTATTAGAACTATACATAAAAATGATTTAATTACTGCTAAAATGGCTGCCAATAGAGCAAAGGATCAAAATGATTTAGAGAATTTGATCTAATTTTTTTAAT
>CAIJFC010000244.1 GCA_903819815.1 uncultured Bacteroidota bacterium | reverse complement strand
GAGTTCTGAAAAAAGATATACATGATTTATGAGATTAATCGATAGTGACCTAATGATGCATAGAACCCAATATAAATCAAGTTCGATAAAATTTTAAAAGATTATTTGTGCATTTTTTTAATTTATGAAAGGATTAAACCTTTTTATTTATTGAAAGTCTAAAAATTTTAACTTTAAAACAAATATAAAAATGAAAAAATTAATTTTCGCAGTTTTATTGACTGCAAGTTTAAATGGATTTGCTCAAGAAGCAGGTAAAAAAGGTGGTGCTGATAAAAGGTTACAAGAATTGACAACAGAATTATCTTTAACAGCTGATCAACAAGCAGCAATAAAGCCGTTTGTTGAAGAACAAGTGGCTCTTAAAAAAGACAGCAAGGAAAATCCAGATCATGCTGATGCAAACAAAATCAAAATCAAAGAACTTAACAAAAAAATTAAAGAAGTATTAACTCCTGCGCAATTAGAAATTCAGAAAGCCAATATGGAGAAATCTAAAGCTGAAGGGAAAAAAGAAGGTAAAGAATAAAGACCAAATCTTTAAAACAGATATAAACTTCCGGGAAACTGGAAGTTTTTTTTGGAGTAAAGTCAATTATTCAATAACTATTTTCCTATAGACCTAATTGTGTTTTGAGGTAATACAGCAGTTGTACAATTCAAATAAATCACGGCCTTTATAAATTGAGACAAATTGACACTATAAAAGAGACTTTTTGTACCATCATAAATCGTCTTAATAGCTTATTTTTGAATCTGCAATTAATTATTTATAAAGATTGAAATTTTAATAAACCTTCAATAAAGATTTATTTTTTTAAGGTATTTAAATTTTATTTATTCATAAATTGTCAAACAAAACAACATATTAATGAACCAAAAAAAAATGAAATTTAAATTATTAACAATTATTTTTTTAACATCTTTCTTATCCTCGTTTGCTCAAACTACGATTGAAGGTGTTGTTAATGATACTAAAGGATTGCCCTTGATTGGAGCTAATGTAGTTGTCAAAGGAACTAAAAACGGCGTTTTAACTGATTTTGATGGGGTTTTTAAAATAAAGGCAAAAATCGGTGACGTCTTAGTTATTTCAAGTTTAGGATTTGATAAAAAAGAAGTCAAAATAAAAGGAAATGCTATTAAAATTGTTCTTGGAGAATTAAATGAAGTTTTAAATGAAGTTGTAGTAATCGGTTATGGTACCGTCAAGAAAAAGGATTTAACAGGAGCTGTTTCATCTGTAAGAGCAACGAGTATAGAAAAAGGAGATCCAATAGATTTTCAAACGGCTTTATCAGGTCGTGTCGCTGGTCTTCAAATAACACAAAATGATAATGGTTTAGGATCAGGTGTAAAGGCAATTATTCGTGGCGGTAGTTCACTCACTAGTGGTAATCAGCCTTTATATGTAATTGATGGTTTTCCAATTGTTCCAGATGATAATGCATCATCAAATCCATTATCGGATATCGATCCCGGTCAGATCAAGTCTATCGAAGTTTTAAAAGATGCATCTGCAACAGCTATCTACGGTGCAAGAGGATCGAATGGAGTAATTATTATCACAACAAAATTAGGAAAGGAAGGGAAACCAGTCATAACTGCAACATTAAGTACTGGTACGTCTTTCGTATCAAAATTTCCCAGGGTACTTACTGATTCAGAGTTTTTAGACTATCGTATACTTACAGATAACGTAAATTATTTGAATG
>CAIJFC010000243.1 GCA_903819815.1 uncultured Bacteroidota bacterium | reverse complement strand
TGTTTTTGCGATATTTCTTAAGCTTGGTGTTTTAAATTTGAATCTATCTTGGGCTAAACCCGTAATATGTGCCCTGCCGGTATCGTTTAAAAATGGATTCACTGATAAGCCATTACTTCTAAAACCAAAATCAGAGAACAAAGGCTCTTTATGGCAACTATTACAATTTGTAAGGAATAAATTATAGCCTCTAAGCTCTGCCTCTGTTAATTCAACGTTGTTTTCACGACGTTTAAAAAGGTCATACTTACTATTATAAGAATAAATTAAACCCATAAATTGCGCCATTGCCCGTAACATATTTTGACTATTGACAACCTCTGTCCCAAAAGCTTTATTAAATAAATTTTTATATTTACTTGAGGCCTTTAACTTGGCAATAACCGGATTAAAATCCGCACCCATTTCTAGCGTATTGGTAATAGGACCTGGCGGCATTACCTCTATATGATTGATACCTCCATCGTGCATAAAATGAGGATGCCAGTTTAGATTAAAAATACCAGGGGCATTTCTTGTTCCTACTCGATCGTAGATACCATGACTTAAATTATGATCTGCATGGGCAAAAGCCGCAAATTGCTGATGGCAACTGCCACAAGATATTGTACTATCTACACTCAAAATGGGATCATAAAACAAAGCTCTGCCTAATATAAATTTATCTTCAGAAATAGTATTTACACTAAAAGAATAAACTGGTTGAGGCCAACCTTCAGGTAAAACCTCAACTAAATTATTTGCAGGCAATGGCTCTATTATTTTCGGGTCAACTTTACACGACGCAAAAATTAAAACACCAAACAAAAAAAATATATTCGCAATTTTAATCATTAATCATTATGCACGTGCTCAAATTTAATCATGTCTGCGAAATTATCTGCATACATTTTTGCATTTGCATTAGTAGCCATTTGAAAATATTGGGTTGCAACATCTATTAATATCGGATTTTTAAAAAATTCATTAATATCAACCGATAAATGAACCTTTGGTGTTGTGCCCGAAGATACATTTGCTGTTGGACTGCCGAAATTTAAATTGTAATTACGTTGGGTTTTATTTACTCCGGAATAGCCACCAATGTGATACACCAATGACTTATTAGAGGCGCCTGATTGTGGGGATGTACCTTCTAATTTAAACATGATATAACCACTTGCCCACATCCAATACATTCCGTTTGACTGAGATAAAGCCCCAGTTTGAGCGCCTGAAGCGCTTCTGGCACTATCTACACCTAACATAAACGAAATAGATTTGTATGACGCAAAAGGTACATTTGTTAATGTTAAAACTGTTGAAAGGGGATTTGATGCATCAAGTAAGTAGTAACTTTCCGGCTCCACAAAAGTAGAGTTATCATTTTTGGTTATCACAATATTACTTATGTAATACTTTAACTTACTAACCTTAAATGTATCTAATTTAGGATTTAAATAATTTTGATTTAAAACTAAAGGAGTAGTTCCAACTAAGTGGTCGAATTGAATTTTTAACGTACCTGTTGTTGCAAC
>CAIJFC010000242.1 GCA_903819815.1 uncultured Bacteroidota bacterium | reverse complement strand
TTATTTAAAAAATTGTTTGTCAGTATTTTAAAATAATTTACTTAAATAAAATAATTAAATAAATTTTTAACCAATCCAGTTTTTAAAATCGGTTACTTTTTCATTTTATAAGACCACTTTCTATTCGTAATTATGTTGTCAAAGCACTCACTTTTTATTTCAAAATTGAAGCAGTATTGTTCAAAATAATTTGAATTTTAATTATAATCATCATCATTATTTCTAGCCCGGATAGAAGGGAAAATCCCGCTTTGTTGCGCGACAGCAGCAATAAAGCGGATTTGGAATGATAGCCGGATTAGCTTCAAAAAAAATCTTATTAACAAATCTGAAATCTAAAATCTAAAATCTAAAATTAAATTTTACCTTTGTTACTTCACAAAAATAAAGAATATGGTTTATAAATTTAGAGTAATTTTAGACACGGAGGAGGACATTTTTAGAGATATTGCAATACTTTCGGGGGATACTTTGGAGGATTTTCACAATGCTATTTTCAATTCTTTTGGGTTTGACGGAATGGAAGTTGCTTCGTTTTATACGTGTGATGATACGTGGAATCAGGAGGATGAGATTCCGATGTTTGACGCTGGGGATGTTCCGGGCGAGCAAAAAACGATGAGCGATTATCAATTATCGGATTTGTTGGACAAGCAAAATACTAAGATTATATATGTTTATGATTTTATAAATATGTGGACATTCCTAGTGGAATTGGCTGCTATTGAAGATCCGATTCCAGGAAACAGTTATCCTGAAACTATTTTTTCTCACGGTGAAATGCCTGATGAAGCGATCGAAAAAAACTTTGAAGCCGATATGAACGATGATATTTATGGGGAATTTGAAGATGATTTGGACGAAGATGATCTAGACATGTTCAGCGGCGACGATAGTTTTGAGGATTACGGATCGGAGGAGAAATGGTAATTTCCAAAGGTTCAAAGTCAGTAAGTTGCAAAGGTTCAAAGGTTTGTATTGAGTTATAATTAATAAATTTACTTATGAGCACATTTAGAGATTTGTTGATTTGGCAAAAATCAATGACAATTGTAACTGAAATTTATCAACTTACCAGTTTATTTCCCAAAGAAGAAAATTTTGGTTTAACATCTCAAATTAGAAGAAGTGCCATTTCTATTCCAAGCAATATTGCTGAAGGTTACGGTAGAGAAGGAAAAAACGATTATTTAAAATTTTTAAATATTGGGATTTCTTCCCTTTTTGAAATGCAAACACAATTAGAAATAGCCTACAATTTAAAATATATAAACGAAATACAATTTAATAAAGCAAACGAAGAAAGTAAAGAAATAGAAAGAATGTTAAGTTCATTTATTCGAAAAATAAAAGAAAGAGTTTAATTTTTCAATAACCACTTGACCTTAGATCCTTTGTAACTTTGCAACTTTGAACCTAAAAAAAAATGATAAACCTATATAATACCCACATTGAAACCTTATCAATTCACAGAGTTGGTAATAAAAGCCGAAACGAATCTCAATTTTTATCTGAACAACCTTTTAATCTTACCGATGAAATTGTTCCGCTGATGAAGGAATATTTCTTCCGACCTTTTAGAGAAAAAGAGGAGAATTATTTCCAATTTGCTCATGAGGTGGATTTGGATTATAATGAAATGTTCCTATTTGCTTCGGAAGTTTTTGCAAACCCAAGTAGTCTTCATGACGTTTCTAAGAAAATTACCAATCATTTATTTCAGCAATCCAACCATCCGCACATTAAAAATGGGGAAGTTTATGTAACGTATTTAACTAATGTAAACATTGATAATACTGTAGTTGATGCAATTGGAGTGTTTAAAAGTGAAGTCCAAACTGATTTTTTACAATTTGAAGAAAAAGGAACCACTTTAGAAATGATTTTGCAACAAGGAATCAACCTCAGCAAGTTAGACAAAGGATGCATAATTTTTAATTATAAAAAAGAGGAAGGATACAAGGTATTATCTGTTGATAGCAATCGGTATGATGCGAGATATTGGTTGGAACATTTCCTTTCGGTTGATGCATTTCAAGATGAGAATTTTATCACTAAAAAATACTTGAAATTCTGTCAAGGATTTGCAAAAGACGTTGTTTTTCCTGCTGAAGATAAAAAACAGGAAGTGATGTTTATGAATCGTTCGGTGAATTATTTTGCTAAAAACGATCAATTTGAAGAAAGTAATTTTTTGAATGAAGTAATGGACAATCCCGATTTAATTCCTGAATTTAGAAGCTACAAAGTGGATAAAGGCGAGAAATACAGCATCGAAGATGTAACTACTTTTCCTATTGCAAATTCGGCAGTTTCTGACGCTCGAAAATCGATTAAAAACGTGATTAATTTAGATACACACATTCAAATTAAAATGGACTTTATTAACCCTGAAAGTGCCGAAAAATATGTTGAAAAAGGCTGGGATGAAGAAAAGCAAATGTATTATTACTTGGTTTATTTCAACAAAGAGCAGAAAAGTTAGATTTAAAACTACTTAACGATCCCTTAATAATAATACGGGATTTTTTTTGATGAAAAATTATAGTTTTTGTAACATTCATAAACATAAAACGTCTTACATTTATAAAAAAAATAAAATTTGGAAAATATACTATCGATTAATAATCTGAACAAGATTTACAATAAATATGTTCACGCGGTAAACAATGTTTCACTTGAAATTCACAAAGGAAATGTTTACGGTATTTTAGGTCCTAATGGAAGCGGAAAATCTACTACTTTAGGAATTGTCCTTAATGTGGTTAATAAAACTTCTGGTGAATACAGTTGGTTTGGTGGCAAAGTGGAAACCCACGAAGCACTTAAAAAAGTGGGGGCAATTATTGAACGTCCCAATTTCTACCCTTATATGACCGCCAAACAAAACTTGGAATTGGTTTGCAAAATCAAAAATATCAACTATTCTAAAGTGCAGGAAAAACTGGCATTAGTTGGTTTAGTTGAACGAGAAAATAGCAAGTTCAATACTTTTTCCTTAGGAATGAAGCAGCGTTTAGCAATTGCTTCTGCATTATTGAACGATCCTGAAATTCTTATTTTAGATGAGCCCACCAATGGTTTAGATCCCCAGGGTATTCACCAAATTCGTGATATTATTAAACTAATTGCTTCTCAAGGCACAACCATTTTATTGGCTTCTCATCTACTTGATGAAGTGGAAAAAGTATGTTCGCATGTTTTAGTTTTACAAAAGGGTAAAATTCTATACTCGGGAACGGTTAATGGAATGACTTCCAATGAAGGGTATTTCGAGTTGGAATCTGACAATAATGAAACTTTAAAAACGGTTTTAGGTTCGCATCCAGCCATCGAAAAAGTAGTTACTGAAGATGGAAAAGTATTGGTTTATCTAAAAAGTCCATTGGCTGCAGCCGATTTAAATAAATATTTGTTTGAAAACAATATTTTTTTGAATCATTTAGTTAAACGTAAAACTAGTTTGGAAGAGCAATTTTTGGAATTGACAAAAAACAAGTAGTAATTTCAATGGTAATTTCAATGAAAAAATTTTAAATCACAACTCTTAAATCCAAAATCTCAAATCTCAAATCTCAATGAAACGATTACTTTCTATAGAATTACAAAAAATATGGCTCAGCAGATCAAGTAGAATATTATCAATAACCTATTTCTTTATACTTTCTTTTATTGCATTAATTGCGTCTATTAAATTTAATTTTGGCAGCTTCCAACTTCATATTGCTGATGAAGGGATATTTAATTTTCCTTATATATGGCATTTTAACACCTATATCGCTGCAATTTTAAAGTTCTTTTTAGCAATTGTAATCGTTTCTATGATGGCAAACGAATACAGCTACGGCACCTTAAAACAAAACTTAATCGATGGAATGAGTAAACAAGAATTTGTACTCTCAAAATTCTTAACCGTAGTTGTATTTGCAGCAGCATCAACATTATTTGTTTTTATTATGTCACTTATTCTTGGTTATAATTTTTCCTCTTATACCGAGTTTAGCATTGTTTTTTCGGACCTTGAATATTTATTGGCTTATTTTGTAAAATTACTAGGTTTCTTTTCGTTCTGTTTATTCTTAGGAATTTTGGTAAAAAGATCTGCTTTTGCAATAGGATTTCTATTTGTTTGGAATATTCTAGAAGGAATCGCGAAAGGTATTTTAAATTTTAAACTATTTCCTGAAGGAAAAACGGCTGATACCATTATGCAATTTTTCCCTTTAGAATCTATGAGTAATTTAATTGTTGAACCATTTTCAAGATTATCGGTAATTAAAAATATCCAAAATGCTATTGGAGGTGCTGGAAATGTAAAAGATTACAGTGTTCATTTCACTTCTATTTTGATAGTTTTAGCTTGGACTGCAATTTTTGTATTTCTTTCTTATAAATTGCTAAAAAAACGAGATTTGTAGTACATTTGTGTAGTTATGAAAATTACACAAAAATCCCTCTATCTAATTTTGTCAATTTGCTTTTCATGGGCAATAAACGGGCAATACATTCAAGTAAACGATACGTATACTGCTCAACAATTGGTTCAAAACGTGTTAGTTGGCAATAGTCCTTGTGCCAATGTGAGTAACTTTTCAGTTAGTGGAGATGCTTTTAGTGGAATTCAAAATAGCTATGGGTATTTCAATGCTGGAACAAGTAATTTTCCTTTTTCAGAGGGAATTGTATTAAGTACTGGAAAAGCAACTTCTGCAATTGGGCCCAATAGCTCTATATTGAGTCAAGGAGGAACTTCCTGGCTTGGTGATTCAGATCTAGAATTGGCGCTTGGTGTTTCCAATTCCATAAACGCAACTTCTTTAGAATTTGACTTTATTCCGATAACCAATAAAATTAGTTTTGATTATATTTTTTCATCCGAGCAATATTTATTAAATGCTTCAAGTAATCAATGCAATTATACCGATGGTTTTGCTTTCTTATTAAAACCGATTGATAACTCGACCCCCTATCAAAATTTAGCTATTGTTCCTGGAACTACTATTCCAGTAAAAATAAACACGGTGAGAGGAACTGGGAGTATTTGTCCTCCAGCAAATCAATCTTATTTTGATGCGTTTAATGGGACAAATCACCCCACCAATTTTAATGGTCAAACAGTAATTATGAAAGCGGAAGCAAATGTAATTCCCGGGACACCCTATCATATAAAATTAGTAATTGCAGACCAAGGAAACAATTTATACGATTCTGCCATTTTTCTCGGGGCGAATAGTTTTAGTATTGGTGCGAATTTAGGATCAGATAAATTGATTGCCACTAATAATCCCATTTGCGAAGGCGAAACCTACGATTTAAATGCCACTCAAACGGGCAACTACTCCTACAAATGGTTTAAAAATAATTCTGAAATCTTAGGTCAAACTAATCCTATTTACACGGTAAACGATTCAGGTATTTATAAAGTAGAAATTACATTAATCGGCACTACCTGCGTTGCATCAGATGAAGTAACGATTGAATATAGCTCAAAACCATCTTTAACCAATGCCCGCCTTATTCAATGTGACGATGATAATGATGGTATTGCAACTTTTGATTTAACGAAAGTCAATTCGATAATAACTGGAAATAATACCCAACTCAGTAGTGTGGTTTACTTTGAGAATAGTAATGATATAAATCCGATTTTAAACCCTAGAAGTTTTAGAAATACAAGCACAAATACAGTTTATGGAAGGGTTTCTAATTCCTTTGGCTGTGTGGCTTTTGCAACAATAAACCTTCAAATATCAAATCAAGTTATCGGAACGCAAAATCCAATTTTAAAATGTGATGGTGATGGAAACATAGATGGATTTACAATGTTTAATTTAAATAGTGATGCCACGCCACAAATTATATCAGGATTACCAACTGGATTAGTAGTCGAATATTATTTAACTAATAACGACGCATTGATTCAACAAAATCCATTGCCGAATAATTATACCAATATAATCGTTAATGAACAAATTATTTTTGTAAGGATTGTAAATGGTCCTGATTGTTATGGAATTACACCAATAAAATTAAAAGTGACTGCGTTTTCTCCTGCAAATTTTGATGATGAAACCGTTTATATCTGTAATGGAACTCCTACGCGAATTGGGGTATCCAATATTTTTTCAAGTTATCTATGGAGTAATGGTGACATAACAAATTACACTTCCATTTCAACCGCAGGAAATTATACCGTAACGGCATCTAATGCAATTGGATGTCAAGCTACTAAGAAATTTATAGCTGTAAATTCAGGGACCGCTACAATTACCTCAGTGGATATTGTAGATTTTTCGGGTAGTGAGAATTCTATACTAATTAATTATACTGGAATTGGTGTTTATGAATTTTCAATTGACGGTATACACTATCAAAATAGTCCCCGATTTTATAATGTAGCCGAAGGCAGTTACCTAATCTATATTAGAGATATAAATGGCTGTGGATTTCCAACACCTTTAAAGATCTTTGTATTGGATTATCCTAGATTTTTTACACCCAATGGGGACAGTTTTAATGACTTTTGGACAATAAAAAATAGTGCAAAATATCCAAATATGTTGATTTATATTTACAACAGATATGGTAAATTAATAACACAAGTTAACTCTAAAGGAAGTGGTTGGGACGGCAACCTAAACGGACAGACTTTACCAGCTGATGATTACTGGTTTTCTATAATAATAAATAACGATCGAATTATCAAAGGGCACTTTGCTCTGTTGAGATAATTTACTATTTTTACACTTTGTCAATAATAATATGAAAAAATTAGCATTACTGTTTTTACTCTTATCTTCTTTGATTTCATTCTCACAGTTGAGTAATAAACACTGGATACCGCCTTTGCATTCAAGAGATAATTCAGCTATTTCAGATCAATACATCTACATGTCTACCAATGAAACTGTACCGTTTCAAGTAATTGCAACTGATGGTAGTGGCACTCCATATGCTGGTTCTCCATTTACTTTATCCGCAGCAACTCCGATATCATTTTCGATCGGAACCGGTCAGCCAACAAAGATGTTCCTAAGTTTAAGCGATGTAAATACAGTTGTTTCTGGAAAAGGGGTACTGCTTCAAGGAACTAAAGATTTTTATGTTAGTTTTAGAATGCGACATGCGAGCCATGCCGAAACAATTATTTCAAAGGGAAAGCCTGGGATTGGCACTAGTTTTAGATTGGGTTGTACTATAAATGAGATTCAAGATAATAGAAAGAATTTTGTAGCTAGTGTTATGGCAACTGAAAATAATACCACTGTAACATTATCGAATTATAATACGGGAGTTGTTTTTTCAAGTGGTACAGGAAATATAACTGCTGATACCCAAACTTATACTTTAAATGCTGGCCAATGTATAGTTTTTAGTGGTTATAGTAATGTAACTGCTAATCTTGACGGAATTATTGGAGGTTTAATAACCTCAGACAAACCCGTTGCAGTGAATACAGGAAATGCTCTTGGGGGAATTACAAATGGGCGAGCTGATTTAACTTTAGACCAAATAGTTTCTGCAACACAAATTGGTACTGATTATATTTTCATAGAAGGAAACGGGATTTCAACTATGGAAAATCCATTAATTGTTGCACACGAAAACAACACTGATATTTTTGTTAATGGAAGCACTGCTCCGGTAATTACCTTAAATGCTGGTCAATATTATTTAGTACCCAACTCCTATTATCAAGGAACCAATAATAGTAATATATATGTTCGAGCAAGCAAGCCTGTTTTCGCATATCAATTATTAGGCGGAGGTTCAGACACCGCTACCTCAGGACTAAATTTCATCCCGCCATTGAGTTGCTTTTTTCAAAATTCTGTTAACCTTCCAAACGTAAATCAAATAGGAACCAATACCTACACAACTGATTTAATGATGTTGACCTATTCCAACGCTACAATTTCTATCAACGGAGTTGCTGTTCCTACATCCCAAGCTCAGACCGTATTGGGAAATACCGACTGGGTATCTTATCGAGTTGCTAATCAATCAGGAAATCTTACTGTTACTTCTACAGGTCCGTTAGCAGTTGGAGTTTTTGGATTTCAAGGAACAGCGGTTGGGTTTGCCGGTTACTATTCTGGTTTTGGAAGTACACCACAAGACACCAATGTTAGTGTTTGTTCTAATAGTACAAGGGATCTTTTCACTGTTATTAATGGAAATCCTGGAACAGGCGGAACTTGGACTGTACCAACAGGTGGTAGCCCTTTAAGTGGAAATATTTTTGACCCGGCAATTAATTTACCTGGTGAATACCTATACACTTTTACAAAATCATGCAATACGGCGTTAACAACTATTAGCGTTAAAGTAATTGTTAGTATTCAACAAATTAAAATTACTGGGGTAAGTACCACTACTTCCTCCTGTGTAACTACGCCATCTTATAATTTATTTAGTTTATTAGGCAGTACAGCCGAAGTTGGTGGGACTTGGAGTCCGGCTTTAACATCTGGAACGGGAGTTTTCAACCCTGCAGTTGATGCTGGAGGAATATATAGTTATAGTTTTCCTGCAACTGGTGTTTGTCCTATAGTATCATCAACTGTAAATGTTAATAATTCTGTAGTACCAGTTATAAATACAATTACTGATTTTGCAAAATGTGACGATGCTATTGATGGAAGTGCTACCAATGGAACGGCAACTTTCGACTTAACTATAAAAAACAGTGAGGCATTAGGAACTCAAACTGGAGTTAACGTAACTTATCATACTTCTCAAAACGATGCTAATTTAGGCCAAAACGGAATTACTTCAATAAACACAGGTAACAGAATAATTTATGTACGATTAACAATGGCAGCATCTGGATGTTTTTTAACAACAACATTTAATTTGGTTGTCAATCCTGTTCAAACAATAACAACACAACCTTTGGCAACTCAAGATAGTTGCGTTGGTGGTACTGTTGCCCCATTTACAATCGCCTATTCAGGAGGTTTAGGAACTCCTTCAATTCAATGGTATAGCAATACTTCTAATAGTAATACCAACGGTACTGCAATTACAGGAGCTACATTAGCTACTTATACCCCACCAACTTTTACTACTGTAGGCGACTATTACTTCTATGCCATAGTAACCTATACAGGATTAGACTGCGGAAGTGTAGCGACTAATACGGCACTTGTTCAAGTAGTTCCAGATCCAACAGTAACCATTACCCCAAATACTCAAATTATTTGTCAAGGAACTACCCCTACTGATTTGGTGGTTACGCCATCAGGAGGAGTGGGAACTTATAGTTACCAATGGTACGATTCACCTGCAAATACAGCAATAGCTGGAGCTACAAATGCTAGTTACACTCCATCATCAGCTACATTGGGTACACTATCTTATTATTGCGTAATTACCCAAACTGGATTGGCATGTTCAGTAACAAGTCCTCTAGTAAGTGTTCAAGTTGTAGCTGTTCCGGTAGTAAATACTCAGCCCCAAGCAACTCAAACAGTTTGTTTGAATGGCGCACCAATAAATTTATTTATTTCTTTATCGAACGGAACAGGAACACCTAGTTATCAGTGGTATTCTAATACGGTTAATGCACTTGGAGGGACTTCAATTTCAGGAGCTACTGCTATTACGTATACTCCGCTAACTACAGCAACAGGAACCATTTATTATTATTGCATTGCAACTTATGCCAATGGTGGATGTGGTTTAGTGACTTCAAACATTGCAGAAGTCATTGTAAATCCAATTCAAACTATAACACCACAACCATTAGCTAGTCAAGATATATGTATTGGTGGCATTATCGCACCATTAGTTGTAGGTTATACAGGCGGAGTAGGAACTGCTACTTACCAATGGTACACTAATCCAGGTGGAATACTAATTTCAGGAGCAACGGTTTCTTCTTATACTCCAGGAATATTTGGAACAGCAGGTGATTATAACTATTATGCTACAGTTACCTTATCAGGTTCCGGTTGTATAAGTGTCGCCAGTACTACTTCACTAGTTCGTGTGGTTCCAGATCCTACTGTAACCATTACGCCCAATACTCAAATTATTTGCCAAGGAGCAACCCCTACTGATTTGGTTGTTACTCCTTCAGGAGGTGTGGGAACTTATAGTTACCAATGGTACAATTCTCAAACCAATACAGCAATAGTAGGAGCAACAAATGCAAGTTACACCCCTTCAACAGCTACAGTAGGTACGCTATCTTATTATTGTGTTATCACACAATCTGGATTGGCATGTTCAGTAACTAGTACTCTAGTAAGTGTTCAAGTAGTGACTAATCCATCTGTTAGCTCTCAACCTCTAGCGAGTCAACCAATTTGTATTAACAATACCCCTTTAACATTAACTACTGCTTTTATCGATGGTACAGGAACTCCAACTTACCAATGGTATACTAACACGGTTAATTCATATACAGGAGGAACTGCAATTTCTGGCGCTACAACACTGAGCTATACTCCAATAACTGCAGTAGTTAGTTCTCTTTATTACTATTGTATAGCCACTTATTCCAACGGAGGTTGCGGAACCGTTTCTACCAATATTTCGGAAGTAATTGTAAATCCTTTACCCGTAATTAACGATATTACTATCGTTCAATGTGATGATGATTTAGATGCAATTACTGCTTTTAACTTGACAGTAAATAACACTCAAATTTCGGTTGATTCAGCAAATGAAACATTTACTTATTATACTTCTTTAGCTGGTGCCAATGCCAATCCAACCTTTGATGTGATTACCAATCCACTTGCTTTCACCAATACCACTCCTACCCTAATGTACATTTGGACAAGGGTTACTACTGTAAATGGTTGTTATAGAGTTGCTAAAATAACGCTACGTGTTGCCGCACCAAATATTCCAAGTACTTATAATATTACGATGCCGGCTGTTTGTGATGACTTTTTAGATATTAATGGTAATAATAATGCTAACAATAATGATAGAGATGGTGTTGCAACTTTTAATTTTAGTTCTACAGAGCCAACAATTAGGGCTTTATTACCAACTACCGGAACCTATTTCATTAAATATTATAGAAATAGAGCAGATGCATTAGCACAGCTTAATGAAATTACAAATCTAACCAACTATAGAAATATAGGATATCCTTCAACCCAGAATATTTGGGTTAGAATTGATAGTGATATTTCTAACACTTGTTATGGTTTAGGTCCATGGGTGACTTTAAATGTTCAAGCAAAACCATTTGCTCACTCCGTTACCATTCCTAGACAATGCGATGATAATTTAGATGGCATTTTCAATTTTAATACCGCTAACTTAGAAAGAGATTTATTATTGGGACAAACAGGTGTAGCAGTAACTTATTTTGATGCTGCAAATAATCCCTTAAGAGATTCCAATAATAATTTAATTACAAGTCCATTTCCAGCGACATTCTCCTCTACATCTCAAACTATTAGAGCAGTTGTAACCAATACTACTCCTCAGGCATGTTGGTTCGATACAACTATCCAATTTATAGTTGATAAATCTCCTATTAATTTTACCATTCCATCTTCATTAATAACTATTTGTGATGACGAAATAGACCCTGCTTTGCAAAATGGGCAGTTTAATTTCACCAATTCTCAAGCAATTCATACTATTGTAACTTCAGGACAGCCATCTGGAATGGTATTCGAATATTATGATGAAAACAATGTGCTTTTATCAACTCCACTTCCAAATCCATTACCAGTTACTTTAACAAAAAACATAACAATAGTAGTATACAATCCGATAAATCCTACTTGTAAAATCACTAAAACAATTGCATTTACTGTTAATCCAGTCCCTACAATTGTTTTAGAAGACTCTAAATTAGTTTGTAGTAATGATCCAACTTTCTTTGTATTATTAGATGCCGGAATCACAAATGGATCCCCAACAACTAATTATTCTTATGTATGGTATAAAGATGGTGTGGTAATTCCAAATGCTACTTCTTACACTTTAAATGTAAATGCTGAAGGAATTTACACAGTTAAAGTTATTAATTCGTTTGGTTGTTTTAGAATTAGAACAATTACAGTAATTGCATCCAATGCGGCTCAATTTAACATGCCTACAATTATGGATTTGAGTGATAATAATACCGTTATTATAAACGTAACCGGACTAGGAAATTATGTTTTCAGTTTAGATTATCCGAATGCTTATCAGACAATAAATATTTTTACGGATGTTACTCCAGGAGTTCATACTGTTTATGTGAAAGACTTAGATGGTTGTGGAACTACATCACAAATAATTAATGTAATAGGAATTCCGAAATTTTTTACCCCGAATGCTGATGGATATAATGATACTTGGAATGTACTTGGTTTAACTACTACAAAAAATTACAATACTACTATTTACATTTTTGATCGTTATGGTAAATTATTGAAAGAACTAAGTCCAATTAGTAAAGGATGGGATGGAACTTTTAATGGTGAAGCCTTGCCAACAGATGATTATTGGTATACTATTTATTTTGAAGACGGTAGAACTGCTAAAGGTCATTTTACACTGAAGCGATAATATTCAATTGAAACTAGTAAAATTATTATTAGCCCCGATAGTAGCGACATCCCACGCCCTTGCGTGGATATAGCGTATAGCGGGAAATAACGTCAATAAAACCTATCAACTTTATGCTCCTAATAATAAATAGTGTAATTTTGCAAATTCCTAATTATTTGAGGAATTACAATATATGAGAACGAAATCGTTAAAAAAGAATAAAATCAATGTGATTACCCTTGGGTGTTCCAAAAATGTTTACGATAGTGAGGTTTTAATGGGTCAATTACGTGCCAGTGGAAAAGACGTGGTGCATGAGGAAGAGGGAAATATTGTAGTCATTAATACTTGTGGTTTTATTGATAATGCCAAAGCAGAATCGGTGAATATGATTTTAGAATATGCTGATAAAAAAGCACGTGGAATTGTAGATAAAGTCTTCGTTACCGGTTGTTTATCTGAAAGATACCGACCTGATTTAGAAAAAGAAATCCCGAATGTAGATCAATATTTTGGAACTACAGAATTGCCAGGTTTATTGAAAGCCTTGGGTGCCGATTACAAACATGAATTGTTGGGAGAACGATTAACTACTACTCCAAAAAATTATGCCTATTTAAAAATTGCCGAAGGTTGTGACCGACCTTGTAGTTTTTGTGCCATACCCATTATGCGAGGAAAACACGTTTCTCAAACTATTGAGAAATTAGTAAAAGAAGCAGAAGGATTGGCTAAAAATGGGGTAAAGGAGCTAATATTAATCGCTCAAGATTTAACTTATTACGGACTTGATATTTACAAAAAACGTAATTTAGGGGAATTATTAGAGGCGTTGGTTAAAGTGGAAGGTATTGAGTGGATTCGATTGCATTATGCTTTTCCCACCGGTTTTCCAATGGATGTTTTGGAAATTATGAAGCGGGAACCAAAAATTTGCAACTATATTGATATTCCACTTCAACATATTTCGGATTCTATTTTGAAATCGATGCGTCGAGGAACAACAAGGGAAAAAACCACACAATTATTGAAAGATTTTAGAGCTGCAGTCCCTGGAATGGCAATTCGAACCACCTTAATCGTGGGTTATCCTGGAGAAACACAAGAAGATTTTGATATTTTAAAAGACTTTGTTCAAGAAATGAAATTTGATAGAATGGGTTGTTTTGCCTATTCCCATGAAGAAAATACACATGCTTACTTGCTAGAAGACGCTATTCCTAGTGAAGTAAAACAAGCTAGAGCTGAAGAAATAATGGAGCTACAATCGCAAATTTCTTGGGATTTAAATCAAGAAAAAGTGGGGCAAACATTTAAATGTATCATTGATAGAAAAGAAGGCGCTCACTTTGTAGGTCGAACTGAATTTGACAGCCCAGATGTAGATAATGAAGTATTAATTGACGCTTCCAAACACTATGTGAAAACTGGAGAATTTGTAATGATAAAAATTACAGAAGCTACTGAATTTGATTTATACGGAGAACCCGTTTTATAATTAATATAATATAAACCCGTTGGGTTTAATTAAATAAAAAATAATTTTGCCACGAATTTTCGAATTTTTCGATTTAACTTTTCGATTTTATTCGTCCCGATAATTCGGGATCATCAAATATGAACTAATTTTTGCGCCAGTTTTTCTTAGATATTCGAGAATTCGTGGCAAAAAGATATAAATTAATAACGATTTTACGAATTACACCCAACGGGTTAATATAAATTATTAGATATGAAATCAATAAAAATTATTTGCAGTTTAATTTTGTTATTTTCTATGCAATCTATTGTTGCTCAATACGGGCAAGGTGGTTATGGACAAGGAGGATACGGTCAAGGCGGAATGGGTCAAGGTGGAATGGGTGGTGGAATGGGTGGTGGAATGGGAGGAAATCCAAACATGCAAAACCAGCAAAGATCGCAGCCTAAAGAACCGGCTATTGAAGAAACAGTAAAAAAAGTGATGGATAGATTTAATGAACAACTAAAACTCGATGAACTTCAGGTTATAGCGGTTTCAAATATTATTACCGAATGCATAAAAAAACAAAATGCAATTCTAAAAAAAGAAGAGGGTGGTAATGAGGAAAAAGCGAATGAGTTAAAAGCAATTTCCGAAAAAATGGATCTTGACATACTAATTTTACTCAATAAAGATCAAAAAGCAAAATACAAATTGATGTCGGAGGATTCAAAAAAACAACAAGAGGCCTATTCAAGGAGAAACCGATAAACATAAAAAAAACGCGAGAAATAACTCGCGTTTTTTTATTAATTATTTAGAATCTAGATCGAAGCTAAAGCTCACTTTAATTTGTTCAGCAAATTTTTCTTTTACTAAACTTGGAATTTCAATGCCGTAATCTTGAGCATGAACCAAAAAATTACCCGTTGCTCCCACTTTACCTCCATTTGAAGTTAAATAAATTTTAGTTTTAACTTTCTTAGTAACCCCATGAATGGTTAAATCACCTTCAACGTCATAAGCTATTTTAGTAGCGGATAATTTCTTAGCATCAAATCCTGCAATTTTACCTTTGAAAGTAGAATTAGCATATTTAGAAGATTCCATATAATTTTCATTAAAATGTTCCTCCATTAAGGGAACTTTAAATCGGATTGATTTAATGATCACACTAGTTGCAAATTGTCCCGTTGCTAGATCTAAAATTGCGGAAACCGTATTACTTTTTCCGACTATTTCAACTAAATTTGGCATTGAAGCATCAAATTTGATTTCTCCTGAACGAGTTAATAATCTTTGCGAAAAAGTGATGTTTGCCAATAAAAGTAACGTAAGTAAAATTATTTTTTTCATCTTAATTTAATTTTCAGGGAAATTATTGTTAGCCCATGTATTTATCATATTTATGGTAGCTTGCGGCAAAGGACCTGATTGCGGCATAATATTTCCACAGGAAGCGTCTAATCTGCAAAGTAGATCTCCATTTTGTGAAGAAGCTTTTACTTGAGAATAGGTAGTTAAACTTGGTGATTGACCTCCTACAGAATGACATCCTGTACATTTTGATATCATAACAGGTTTAACATTGGCATTGTAGGTTGGATTAGTTACCACCCCTGAAATATCTTGAACAGTAGTTGATTCACAAGAAATAAGAAACATACCACTAATTGCTATTAAAACTATTTTTATATTTTTCATAATGTCTTTTTTTAAAATACTCTATACATATTAAATCCGAAATACAATTGCTTAGTACCATCCCATCTTCCTGATGCATTTGTAAATACTGCAACGTCGTTCATGGCTTGACTATTCGAGAATACCAACTGAAATACGTGTCCTCCCGTTTCTATGTCTAATCCTAAAGTTAAAGGGTTATGATAATTTGAAACAAATCCTTCAGGTAAATTCAATCTTGCGGCATATTCTAAATTCAAACTTAATCGCTTTGCAATTTTATATCTAGCGCCTGTCCCCAACAATAAAGTAGATTTTTGATCTAAAATTCCGTCGTATAAATTTTTATGAACGTAAATAGGTGCTATTTCAAAGGAGAAAGAATCACTGAATTTTCTTGAAATTAATAATTGTGTTGTAAATGCCAATCGGTGATTGAATTGTAACCCCGGCATTAGCTCATTCTTTTTCAATTCACTATTGATATCCATGGTATTGTAACCTACTATTGTAACTGGAAATCCATCCACTTCCTGATTTGACATTTTATATTTAGCAGCCAATTCATAGGTTTTCTGGTACGTTTGACGTGAAGCACTAACAGACAGCCAATCAGAAACACCATAAATTCCTCCTAATTTGGTAAAGGCATTATCCAATCCAAAAAAATTGTCCATTCCCTGAGCTAAATCACCAAATCGGTGCGATACTAAAAAATAAAACTCCCCTTTTGCAGGTAATTTTGTGGATTGCATATTACAAATTTGAACTCCTTTAAATGCTGCTATTTCAATATTAACTTGTTTTGGAGCGCCAGCATCCAATTGATTTAGTAAATCATCTTGTGCAGTTGCAAAACCTACCACACAAAAGACAAGCAAGATCGATAATACGTTCTTAATTTTCATTTTTAATTGTTTTTGTTAATTGAACATTCATCTAATTTTAATTCTCACATTAAATCATCAAACCCTACTAATCTTCCTTTCACAGAAATAGATTGATCATTTTTAATACTAATATCTGGGATTTTAAAATTACAAATTATTGTATTGTCAATTGTTACTATACTATCTGA
>CAIJFC010000241.1 GCA_903819815.1 uncultured Bacteroidota bacterium | reverse complement strand
TTTATTTTTGTAGATAATTATTCTATATATTATTTATAAAATCAATTTTTATAGATATTTTTAAATCAAAATAAATACCAATGGATTCTATTGATAAAAAGTTATTGATTTTACTTCAAAAAGACAGTAAAAAAACTACAAAGGAACTTTCTGTAAAACTTAATTTATCAGTTACTGCTGTTTATGAGCGCATCAAAAAATTGGAACGCGAGGGTATTATTAAAAATTATGTCGCCTTAATAAATCGTTCTAAAGTAGATAAAGGATTTATTGTCTTTTGTCATATCAAATTAATTCAGCATACGCGAGAATTTTTAACAAAGTTTGAAAGTCAAGTAGTTAAACTGAGTGAAATATTGGAGTGTCATCATGTGAGTGGTGATTATGACTATATTTTAAAAATTGCGGTAAGAGATATGGAGGAATATCGTGAATTTTTAGTGACTAAATTAACAACTTTAGAACATATTGGCAGCACACACAGTACATTTATGATTAGTGAAGTTAAAAACACTACCGTTATTGAGCTATAAATTATGCTTAAAAAGTTCTAGATTAGGTTTTAATTTTCTTAATTTTGTACCACTTTTAATTATAGACATAAAAAAAATAATAAATTATGAGTTCATTTGACGTAGTCATTATCGGTTCTGGACCTGGAGGATATGTAGCAGCTATTCGTTGTGCACAATTGGGAATTAAAACCGCTATTATTGAAAAATATTCAACTTTAGGAGGAACCTGTTTAAATGTAGGTTGTATTCCATCAAAAGCTTTACTTGCTTCTTCTCATCATTATAGTGAAATTGCTCATTTTGCTGAACACGGAATTGAAGTTTCGGGCGATGTAAAAGTGAATTTAGAAAAAATGATTGCGCGAAAACAAGCCGTTGTTGACCAAACTTCAGGCGGTGTTAAATTTTTAATGGACAAAAATAAAATTACTGTTTTTGAAGGAAAAGGTTTATTTATTGATGCTACCCACGTTGCAGTTGAAAAAGCGGATGGAACTTCAGAAACACTTGAAGCAAAAAATATAATTATTGCCACCGGTTCAAAACCGTCTTCTTTACCATTTATAAAAATTGATAAAGAGAGAATTATAACTTCTACGGAAGCATTAAAATTAAAAGAAGTTCCAAAACACCTTGTAATTATTGGTGGTGGTGTAATTGGAATTGAATTAGGTCAAGTTTATTTACGATTAGGAGCAGAAGTTTCGGTTGTTGAATTTATGGATAGAATTATTCCTGGAATGGATGGTTCATTGTCTAAAGAATTAACGAAAGTTTTGAAGAAGCAAGGCATGAAATTCTATGTGTCTCACAAAGTTAAATCGGTTGTTCGTAAAGGAAATGAGATAACTGTTCAAGCTGAAAATGCAAAAGGGGAAACGATAACTTTAGAAGGAGATTATTCTTTAGTATCTGTTGGACGTCGCCCTTATACCGATGGTTTAAATGCAGATAAAGCTGGCGTTAAAATTTCAGATAGAGGTCAGATTGAAGTCAATGATCATTTACAAACTTCGGTTCAAAATATTTATGCAATCGGTGATGTGGTTCGAGGAGCAATGTTAGCTCATAAAGCGGAGGAAGAAGGGACTATGGTTGCCGAGATATTAGCAGGTCAAAAACCACATATCAATTATAATTTAATTCCTGGGGTTGTTTATACTTGGCCAGAAGTTGCTGCTGTTGGTCAAACAGAAGAGCAATTGAAAGCTGCTGGTATTGAATTTAAATCAGGTAGTTTTCCATTTAAAGCATTAGGTAGAGCAAGAGCTGGAGGCGATTTAGATGGTTTTGTGAAAATACTAGCTGATTCAAAAACGGATGAAGTATTAGGAGTTCATATGATTGGTGCTCGTTGTGCTGATTTAATCGCGGAAGCGGTTACTGCTATGGAATTCAAGGCATCGGCTGAAGATATTTCAAGAATAAGTCATGCGCATCCTACCTTTGCAGAAGCAATTAAAGAAGCGGCATTGGCTGCAACTGATAATAGAGCGTTGCACGTATAATATTTATAGTTTTTCAATAAAAAACCCACTAATTTAGTGGGTTTTTTTATGACTATTCGGATTGAATTGTTTGATTTATTTCAAAGAAACTGAAAATGGAACCGCCATAACTCTTTTTAAATGAAAAATGAGGTAGGTGATCGAGTTTGGTATATTTAGAATGTTCGATAATCATCATACCATCATTGTCGAGTATATTTTGTTTAAAAACCAGTAAAACTAGACTCTCAAATACTTTTTGATCCAAAGCATAAGGAGGATCTGCAAAAATAATATCGTAGGAATTGGTATTTTTTTCTAAGTATTTGAAAACATCACTTTTTATTGCTGCTATATTAAAATCGTATTCTTCAGCAATTTGTTTAATAAATTTTACACATCCAAAATCGCCATCTACAGAAGTAATATTATCACTTCCTCGAGAGGCAAATTCGTAACTAATATTTCCGGTACCAGAAAATAAGTCCAATACCTTCAAGCTATCAAAACTAAAATGATTGTTCAAGACATTAAATAATGCCTCTTTACTCATATCGGTTGTAGGTCGTACAGGAAGGTTTTTGGGAGGAAATATTCTTCGTCCTTTGAATTTACCAGAAATTATTCTCACGATTGTAAAAGTAAAAAATGCTTTAAATTGTCCGCTTTTGATAAATCGTTGTTGTTTTCAATATTGGAAACATCCAATAAAGAAACATTTCTAACATATTTAAATGCAATTTCGAATAATTCAGAGTCTTCAGAAATTAATCCAAGTAATTGAACTTTAAAATGTTCTGGATTTAAATTGAGTTGTTCTGTAGTGAAAAGCAGGTAGTAAATAAAATCTTCTTTGGTTGCAAAATCGAAAGAATTGAAGAGTAGTAACTTTTGGTTTTGAACGATAACTATTTCAAATTTGTTTTTTGAAAAATGAACAAATACTTGTTTTTCGTCAATGTTTTTTGATAATTCTAACAATTTTAAAACCAGAATCGTATTTATATGTTTGTAATTAAAAGTCGGAAATTGATCTAAAAGGTAGTTGTTAATATTCACAAACGGGATAAAAACATGGTTTATTTCGTAATTTGGAAGTGCATCAAATGCAAAAAAATCAGTTTCAAAAACCTTGGTGTTGTATTGTAAATAACTTCCTAAAAATTCTTCGTCAAATAGCGCATTTGGTACAAAAGTATCTAAGTTGCTATCGTGTAAAACGATTATTTCATCGTACTTTTCTTTTAATTCAGAATAATCATTAAACGCTTTCCAATAGTGGTCTTCTACTTTTGATGATGTTGGAAAGTCATTAAAATCAATTTCTTTTAGAGCAACTATTTTATTACTTAACGTGTCAATTGTACAAAAAGAAAAACCATTCAAAGTGACTTGAAGGCTTAATTTTTTGTAATTTTTGTCCGTTATATTAGTGCTCATTGAATTATCATCTTGATGATTTACGCAAACTTACAATTTTTTTAAATGACAATAATTTTTTAGTCTAATTTCTTATAAATAATCTCATGTATTTGAATATAATTTGGATCAAATAAGAAAAATCTCAGGAAAACTTTACGTAATTTGCGTAGAAATATATCAGTATGAATTCTAGCTTTTTTTATTCCCTTTTGAAAAAACAATTTCCGTTTACTCCAACGATTAAACAGGATTTATTTTTTCAACAGATTGCTGAATTTTGTACTAATGAGAATAACAATGAAATATTCGTTTTAAAAGGTTATGCAGGTACAGGAAAAACGACAGTAATTTCTACTATTGTAAACAATGTAACTGAAATTAATAAAAAATATGTGCTTTTGGCTCCCACAGGTCGTGCTGCTAAAGTGATTTCGAATTATTCTCAGAAACCGGCTTTTACCATCCATAAAAAGATATATTTTCCCAAAAAAGTTGCTGGTGGTGTTAGTTTTACGATGCAGCAAAACAAACACAAAAACACTTTATTCATTGTAGATGAAGCGTCGATGATATCCGATTCCAATACTGATAGTAATGCGTTTGAGAAAG
>CAIJFC010000240.1 GCA_903819815.1 uncultured Bacteroidota bacterium | reverse complement strand
GATTAAAAATGTAGTTAAAAATTGATTAAAAGTAAAATTAATAATGGTTATCTGCTAATTTTATTTAGTAAATTTACAAATGCCTCTTTTACGATTATTAGTGCCATTTTTTATGCGATTTATGCTTGCATTAATCGGCATTGTTCTATTTAATTCATTACAGGCACAATCGGATCGTGAATTTTGGTTTGCAGCCCCGGAGGTAACCCAAGGCCATGGAGATAAACCAATTTTATTCAGATTTGCGAGTTCATCAAAACCCGCAATTATTACAATCAGCCAACCTGCAAATCCAAACTTTTCTCCAATTGAATTATCAATTAATGCATATTCATATACGACTAAAGATATTACTCAATTTATAAATTCTGTTGAAAATAAGCCAAGTAATACGCCACTTAATTATGGATTTTTGATCACATCTTCAAGTAGTATTTCTGCTTATTATGAAGTAGGATACACTAATAATGCAGAAATTTTTCCACTAAAAGGCTTTGTTGCTAAAGGAAAGGAATTTTTAATTCCAGGTCAAAATACATTTAATAATAAAGTGCCCTTAACGCCATCGGCGCATAATGGTTTTGTTATTGTTGCAACGGAGGACAATACAAACATTGAAATTGAATTGACTAATCCAGATGAAACAGGAAAATATCAAATTTCAATTACTTTAAATAAAGGACAAACTTATGCTGTTAATGCTGCAACTGAGTTTGCAACTTCTCATTTAGGAGGATCATTAATACATTCAGATAAGGCTATTTGTGTGACCATTTATGATGATTCTATATTGATAGGAGGAAGTTATGATTTAGTAGGAGATCAAATTGTGCCTATTAATAATACCGGTAAATTATTTGTAATTGTTAGAGGAGCCCTTAATTACAATGCAAATCCAAATACAGATTATTATTATGTTTGGGCAACTGAAAATGGAACTGAAATTAAAGTAGATGGTAATGTAGTAGCAACAATTAATAAAGGGGCATATTATGTGGGACAATTAAAAGTTAACACAGCATATGTAGAAACAAGTAAATCTTCTTATGTTTTCCAGCTAACAGGTACAGGACAAGAAGCTACAGGGACCTCTTTGCCTAGCATAACATGTACGGGGTCACAAAGCGTTACGTTTGTAAGATCTACAAATGAAGCATTTTATTTAAATTTATTATGTAAAACCGAAGACATTAGCAGTTTTGCAATTAATGGCGATCCTAGTTTAATTATATCTAACATGTTTAATGTTGTACCAGGTTCAGCTGGAATTTGGCAATATGCAAGGATACCTGTTTCAACTATTCCGGCCTTGAATTCTCTTATTACTACTTATGATGCTACTACTATCACCAATAGTACGGGTTTGTTTCATTTGGGATTTTTGAATGGCGGTGCATCAACTGGTTCTCGCTTGGGTTATTTCTCCAACTATGCACAGGTAACCTTAGCACCTGTGATTACTTCCACCGCCTGCTTTGGCTCTGACATTAAATTAGCTGCTACGGAATTACTTAACGTAAATTATAAATGGACAGGACCAAATAATTTTTCTTCAACAATTTCAAATCCCACAATCTCGAATGCCACGATGAGTGATTCAGGAATGTATATTGTAGTTGCAAATATTAATGGATGTGGAATTTCAACTGATAG
>CAIJFC010000239.1 GCA_903819815.1 uncultured Bacteroidota bacterium | reverse complement strand
CAACAATACAATTTTTGATGTATTTTATTGGAAAAACCTCATCAGCGTCTCCATGAATATGAATTACATTAGGATCCGCTTTTTTTCTATCCCATAAAATTATCTTTTCAATTGACCAATCAAGGTATTTTTTATCTCGAACAGTCAGAAACATCTGGTATAATTTTAAGCGTTTTATCACTTTTTCACCAAAAGTAAATTGAGCTAAATTATAAACATTCTCAATTAAACTTGTGGGTATTAATTTATAAGCTTTAGTCTGTTTAGCCAATTTAAAAGTGGTTGGAAATTCCACATTACTCTTAACACTTGAAATGATGATAATTTTCTTAGGTTTTAAAAATTGAGCCATTTCTTGAACTAAAATTCCACCAAATGAAACTCCTACTAATACTGGATTTTTATGAGTTACTTTCCTAGAAATTCGTTGTGCATATTCACTCAAAGTCTCGTCATCTAAAGGAATTTCCCATTCCATAAAATAAGTATCAAATTGATCCTCAGGAAGTAAAATTCTTTCAAATATAGATGCATTTGCAGCTAAACCTGGCATAAAATAAACTGAGATTTTATCCATGATGAATGTTTTATTGCTATTATAAGAATTAAAAGAAAATTATCACGAAATTTGCATAAAATTATACCTTTTTATTGAAATTAATATTCTTTTCCCAATAATAAATTTTAAAAGTTATGAGCACTCAATTATTTAAAGCTTCTGAACGAGGAACTGCTAATTTTGGTTGGTTAAATGCCAATTATTCTTTCTCCTTTGCCAATTATTTCAACCCTCAAAGAATCCAATTTGGAATGCTTCGAGTGTTAAACGATGATACAATTGCACCTGCAATGGGTTTCGGTATGCATCCTCACGAAAATATGGAAATAATTACAATTCCGCTAGAGGGCGCTTTAAAACACATTGATAGTATGGGAAATGAAGGCACAATTACCTATGGCGAAGTGCAAGTAATGAGCGCTGGAACTGGGGTTCAACATTCCGAAGTGAATGCTAGTACAACTGAATACCTAAAATTATTGCAACTTTGGATTTTCCCTGATACCGAAAATGTTACACCGCGTTACGACCAAAAAGCCTTTGATTTAGAAAAAAATATAAATTCTTTTGTGAATATCGTTTCCCCAAAAGAATCAAATGATGGGAATGCCCTTTGGGTTCACCAAAAAACATTTTTTAATTTAGGGGTTTTTGAAACTGGAAAAACTTCCTATAAAAATAACTTTACCGATAATAGCGTATATTTGTTTCTAATTGAAGGTAAAATATTGATAGACAATCAAATATTATCTTCAAAAGACGCGATTGGAATTTCAAATTTAAATGAATTTGATATTGAAATTTTAGAAAAAGCAAAGATTCTAATCATTGAAATACCAACCAAATAAACTAACTTAATGGAAATTAAAGACAATGCCTTTTCAAGACAATTTGAAACTATTTTAGACGGTAAAATGATTTCCTTAGAATATTCTTTTCAAGAGAAAAAGATATTTCTAACCAAAATTCACACTCCTGATCATTTCGATAATGAAGAATTTATAAATGATTTCCTGAAAAAAATTATGGAAATTGCCTACGAAAGAAAACTCAAAGTAGTCCCAATTTTACCAAAAATAGCGACCTTTTTTAGGAAAAATTCTATCTATAAAGATTTGCTGCCTCCGGGAATTAAACTGTAATTTTACTTTTCAAAAACGCCATTCGCACACTACCTTCTTCATCTATTTTGGTAAGGTTTATAGAATGTAAAGTATTCACTAATTCCGGATTCCAAGGGGTTTTCACTTTTACATAATTTTCCGTAAACCCGTGAATGTAACCTTCTTTATTTTCACTTTCAAACAATACAATTCTGTCAGTTCCCAATTGACTTTCATAAAATGCACGTCGTTTTTTAACTGATAGACCTCGTAACATCTTACTTCTTTTCGCTCGAACAGCAGCAGGAACAACTCCTTCCATATCAGCAGCCTCGGTATTGTCCCGTTCTGAATAGGTAAATACATGTAAGTAAGAAATGTCCATTTCATTCAAAAAATGATACGTTTCAAGAAAATGTTCGTCGGTTTCACCAGGAAAACCAACTATTACGTCCACGCCAATACAAGCGTGCGGCATCACTTCTCGAATTTTATTTACGCGCTCTGTGTAAACTTCCCGCAAATATCGTCGCTTCATTAATTTTAAAATTTCATTACTCCCCGATTGCAGTGGAATATGAAAATGCGGCACAAAAGTGCGACTTTTAGAAACAAATTCTATCGTTTCATTTTTCAATAAATTAGGTTCAATCGAAGAAATTCGCAAACGCTCAATTCCTTCAATTTTATCTAATTCCTGAACCAATTCTAAAAAGGTATGCTCGTGTTTTTTGTTCCCAAATTCCCCTTTTCCGTAATCCCCAATATTCACTCCAGTCAACACAATTTCCTTTATATTTTGGGCTGAAATTTCCTTTGCATTTTTCAATACATTTTCTAAAGCATCACTTCTCGAAATTCCTCGTGCCAAAGGAATTGTACAATACGTACATTTATAATCGCAACCGTCTTGAACCTTCAAAAACGCCCGAGTTCTATCCCCTATGGAGTAACTTCCGACGTAAAAATCAGCTTCAGAAATCTCACAAGAATGCACTTCGCTTCGATCATTTTTGGTCAAATCGTTAATATAATCGGTGATTTTAAACTTTTCTGTCGCGCCCAAAACCAAATCCACACCATCCACATCGGCCAATTCTTCAGGCTTCAATTGCGCATAACAACCTACCGCCGCAACAAATGCTTTATCATTCAATTTCATTGCTTTTCGCACCACCTGCTTGAATTGCTTGTCGGCATTTTCAGTCACCGAACACGTATTGATTACATAAATATCGGCAACTTCTTCAAAATCAACACGGTCAAAACCCTCCTCCGTAAAATTTCTAGCAATAGTAGAAGTTTCCGAAAAATTCAGTTTACAACCCAAGGTATAAAAAGCAACTTTTTTTCTATCCGTCATATTTGTTTTATTTGGGCGAATCCCTCCGGGTCGGGCTATCCGCTATATCCACGCTAAAAAGCGCGGGATGCCGCTACTATCCCTTTCGCAAACACGGGGCAAATTTACACACAATATTCGTTATTATGAAATTCTTATTGGAATCAAAAAAACCACAACCGAAATAATCAATTGTGGCTTTGAACTATTTTTAAAAATAACTATTCATTTCTCCACTTTTTCGAAACTTCAAAAACATGTTCTAAAATAGCTTTATCTTGATCGGTAAAAACTGCTTGTCTTCTGCCCATTGCAATTTTGGCAACCTCAAAGGCTTTATGAGTTTGATACGTTACGAATCCGGATGCACCGCCCCATGAAAAACTCGGAACAAAATTTCTAGGAAATCCACTTCCAAAAATATTGGCGCTTACGCCCACAACGGTTCCTGTATTGAACATCGTATTGATACCACATTTACTGTGATCTCCCATCATTAACCCACAAAACTGAAGTCCTGTTTTAGCAAAACTCTCCGTTTCAAAACTCCACAATTTCACTTCTTCGTAATTGTTCTTCAAATTGGAATTATTAGAATCAGCACCTATATTACACCATTCTCCCAAAACCGAATTTCCTAAAAAACCGTCGTGTCCTTTATTGGAATAACCAAATAAAACGGAATTATTTATTTCACCGCCTATTCTACAATGCGGACCAACAGTGGTTGCACCATAAACTTTTGTGGCTAATTTTACTTGCGCTTCTTCACACAATGCAAACGGGCCACGAATTACAGAACCTTCCATTATTTCAGCATTTCTACCAATATAAATAGGCCCCGTAGACGCATTTAATGTCACAAATTCCATTTTCGCTCCTTTTTCAACAAATATAGTTGAAGGGGAAATTACATTAACACTTTTCGGAATGGGTTGAGAGGATCTACCTTCGGTTAAAAGGGCAAAATCCTCTCTAATCGCAGCGTCATTTTTAGCAAAAATATCCCAAGTATGTTCCACAGTCAAACAATCACCAGTAAAATCAATAATTTCATATTGATCAAAATCAACTTCTTCCTGAGAATCATTGGTAAAAAAAGCAATCACCGCATCGTCTTTAAAAACCGCTTGATTGGTTTTCAAGTTTGAAATAATCTCCACTAAATTTTCATTTGGCAAATAGGAAGCATTAATCATCACATTCTCCTCCAATTCTACCATTGGATATTTATCCGATAAATATTCTTCCGTTAAAGTGGTTGTAGTTGAACCCAAATATTTTTCCCATTTTTCACGAATAGTCAAAATTCCGATTCGAATATCGGCAACAGGACGCGTATAAGTAAAAGGCAAAAGTGCCGTTCTAGCTGGTCCGTCAAAAAGAATATAATTCATAAAGTTGGTTATTTGGTTATTTGGTTATTTGTTTATTCGATAAAGAAAAAGTAAAAAACCATTTAAAAACTATAAAAATCAAAGTTACAAAGATTAATAAGAAAATAGAAAAGTTTTAGCCATAAAAAAACCCCGCGAATTGCGAGGTTTTATATAATTTGAACAGCGGTACTGATTATTTACCGTGTTTAGCGTATTTAGTTTTGAATTTATCGATACGTCCTGCAGTATCAATAAGTTTAGATTTACCTGTATAAAAAGGGTGAGAAGTTCTTGAAATCTCCAATTTAACAACTGGATATTCAACACCTTCGTGAACGATTGTATCTTTTGTTTCAGCAGTAGATTTAGTAATAAAAACGTCTTCGTTTGACATGTCTTTAAAAGCAACTAATCTGTAATTTTCTGGGTGTACACCTTTTTTCATCTTAAATCTTTTTTATTTGTTTGAATTATAATTTGTTGCGAAGCTTTTCATTTCTCGGAAAAGGTATCAACTCATTATAACTTTTGTTGTAACTTTATTATTTTGAGTCTGCAAATTTACACTTATTTTTCAATAAACAAACCTATTACATCTTTTTTTTTATTTGTAAGGAAATCGAAAATAGTAACATAGGTAATTCGGGAATTGTTATATTTGTACATTATTTTAAAATAAGTTTATTTTTATGGAAAAGGCAACAACATTGCAAAATTATATTTTACCATTTGCATTTATTATAGCAATTGCAAGAATACTAATAGATACTATATTCAAAACATTAGATTTTGGACCGGTATTATACTATTCATCATTTTTAATTTGTTTTATTTTAGAAATTATTTTTATTACAATCATTATCTCAAAATATAAAAATAAATTCGGCTCATTAAAAACTAGGGAAGCATTAAAAATAGGTGTAATAATTATGCTAATTACAGGATTTGGTTATTCTTTCTTTTCATTCTTATATGATAATTTTATTGATCCTGAATTTCAAAATTCAACTATAATTGAATTTACTAAAAAATTCAACCCACAAGGATTAGAAGCAGTAAAAAAACAAATACTTGAAACAAAGGCAATTGGAATTGGCAAAAAATTATTAGGAATACTAACTAGTACGTTATGGTTCGTAGTATTAGGATTATTTATTTCTTTTATTTCAGGAAGTATCTTAAAAACAAAAGAAAATAGCTAATGAATCTATCCATTGTTATTCCACTTCTCAACGAAGAAGAATCATTACAAGAACTCCATAATTGGATTGTTTCAGTAATGAAATCTAATAATTATTCCTACGAAGTTATTTTCATAGACGACGGTAGCACCGATAAATCATGGGGTATAATCGAGCAATTGTCTTCTGAAAATCCGAATAGTAAAGGGATTCGTTTTTTAAGAAATTATGGTAAATCTCAAGCGCTTCATGCAGGTTTTGCAAAAGCGCAAGGTGATATCGTGATTACAATGGATGCCGATTTACAAGACAGTCCCGAAGAAATTCCAGGCTTAATCGATATGATTACCCATCAAGAATTTGATTTGGTTTCCGGCTGGAAAAAGAAACGATACGATTCCGTTTTTGCAAAAAATTTACCTTCAAAATTATTCAATTGGGCAGCAAGAAGAACATCAGGTGTAAAACTAAATGATTTTAATTGCGGATTGAAAGCCTATAAAAATATAGTGGTAAAAAACATCGAAGTTTCAGGTGAAATGCACCGTTACATCCCAGTTTTAGCAAAAAATGCTGGTTTTGGAAAAATTGGTGAAAAAGTGGTTTTGCACCAAGCTCGAAAATACGGTGAAACTAAATTTGGCATGGAACGATTTATCAATGGATTTTTAGACTTGATTACCATTTGGTTTCTTTCTCGTTTTGGGAAAAGACCGATGCACTTATTTGGGGCTTTAGGTTCAATTATGTTCCTAATTGGCTTCTTAGCGTCTGGATTTATTGGTTTTTTTAAGTTATACAAACTATATCACGGAATGCCATACGAATTAGTGACTAATAATCCTTGGTTTTATATTTCATTAACCACAATGATTATTGGAACACAATTATTTTTGGCTGGATTTTTAGGAGAAATCATTTTAAGAACAAAGAATAACGAAGAACGATATAAAATTTCAAAAGAATTGAGTTAATAAATACAAGCAGGTAAATTTATAATATATATAAGCCGAGTTATGGAATTAGACGTTATTCAAAATAAAATATTTGAAATTCGAGGGTTTAAGGTGATGCTTGATTTTGACTTAGCGCTGCTTTATAACATTGAAAATAAAAGACTTAAAGAAGCCGTCCGAAGAAATATAAATCGTTTTCCAAATGATTTTATGTTTGAGTTAGTCGAAATTGAATTTAATAGTTTGAGGACGCAAATTGCGACCTCAAACCGTGGAGGTTTAAGATACATGCCTTTTGCCTTTACAGAACAAGGCATCGCAATGCTCTCAAGTGTTCTAAACAGTGAAAAAGCGATTGAGGTAAACATAGCTATAATTAGAGCTTTTGTAACTTTTAGACAGTTTTCTTTAACTTACAGCGAATTAAAAGACCGAATTTCATTAATAGAAAATCAGTTTCCAGATATTTATAAAGCCCTGCATTATTTGGTAGAAAAAGATAATGTAGAAGAAAATAACAATAAAAGAAATAAAATTGGTTACAAGAAATAACATAAATAATTAAATGGAAATACCTACAAAAATACTAACTGCCGTAAACGAATGGCTAACTCCTATTTTCGATAAAGAAACTCACGAAGAAATCAAAGAAATGATGACGTCATCACCTAAAAATTTAGAGGAGAGTTTTTATAAAAATTTAGAGTTTGGAACTGGTGGAATGCGAGGAATTATGGGCGTTGGAACCAACAGAATCAATAAATATACCTTAGGGAAAAACACGCAAGGACTTTCAAATTACATGCGAAAAGTGTTCCCAAACAAAGATTTAAAAGTTGCAATTGCATTCGATTGTCGTCATAACAGCCAATCCTTAGCAAAAGTAGTTGCTGATGTTTTCTCGGCAAATGGAATTAAAGTCTATTTATTCTCCGACTTGCGACCAACACCAGAATTGAGTTTTGCACTAAAATATTTAGGTTGTCAAGCCGGCATTGTATTAACTGCATCGCACAATCCTCCGGAATACAACGGTTATAAAGTGTATTGGGAAGATGGCGGACAACTAGTTCCTCCGCAAGATGCCGAAATAATTAATGTAATAGAAGAACTAAAATACGACGAAATTAGGTTTGCCGCAAACGAAGATTTAATACAGTACATCGATTCAGAAATTGATGCTGCTTTTATAAAATCATCCATTGAAAACGCAAGTTTTAATACACCCGCTGCTGCTAAAAGTGATTTAAATATTGTTTTCACTTCATTACACGGGACTTCAATAAAGTCGGTTCCTGACACTTTAGCCCAAGCTGGTTATACCAATGTGAATTTGGTTCCCGAACAATCAGAACCCAATGGTGATTTTCCAACGGTTAAATCTCCAAATCCTGAAGAGCCTGAAGCGTTGAAAATGGCATTGGAATTAGCCGATAAAATTCATGCCGATATTGTCATTGGAACCGATCCAGACTGCGATAGACTGGGAGTAGCTGTAAGAAATAATGAGGGTGAAATGATGCTTTTAAACGGAAATCAAACCATGGTTTTGATGACTGGATTTTTATTAGAAAAATGGAAAAAAGCAGGTAAAATAACTGGAAATCAATTTGTTGGAACTACAATTGTATCCACTCCAATGATGATGGAATTAGCGTCAGCTTACGATGTAGAATGTAAAGTTGGCTTAACAGGCTTTAAATGGATTGCAAAAATGATTAACGATTTTCCTGAACTAGAATTCATAGGTGGTGGTGAAGAAAGTTTTGGTTTTATGGTTGGAGATGCCGTTCGCGATAAAGATGCGGTGGCTTCTACCCTATTAATTTGTGAAATTGCTGCTCAAGCTAAAGCAAATGGAAGTTCGGTATATCAAGAGTTATTAAATTTATACGTAGATTTCGGATTTTATAAGGAATATTTGGTTTCAATTACCAAAAAAGGAATTGAAGGTTTAGAAGAAATTAAGCAAATGATGGTTGACATGCGAACCAATCCGCTGAAAGAAATTAATGGCGAACGCATCATTATGATGGAAGATTATCAAACGTCTGTTGCCACCAATTTATTGACGGGAGAAAAAGAAACGATGTCGATTCCAAAATCGGATGTATTAATTTATTATACCGAAGAAGGTTCAAAAATTGCTGCTAGACCAAGTGGCACAGAGCCTAAAATAAAATTTTATGTAAGTGTCAATACTACTTTGGATTCCGTAGATAATTTTAAAGAAGTTAATGCGCTATTAGATACTAAAATCAAGAGGATTTTAGAAGATTTAAAGATTGATTAATGAGTAACTTTAAAAAAATATTTCCCTTTGTACTTCCCTATAAAAAGTACGCCTATTTAAACATTTTTTTTAATGTTTTATACGCTCTTTTTGGAACACTTTCCTTTATATCATTAATGCCAATGATGGATGTATTGTTTGGTCAAACGAAGAAAATTTACATTGAGCCATCGTATACTGGAATTTGGGAATTAAAAAAATACCTTTCTGATTATTCAAGTTATTATTTAACAAATATGACCGACACCTATGGTATTGGTTATACTTTAGGGGTTTTAGTAGCGGGAATTATCACCATATTTTTATTAAAAAATCTTTCGGATTATTTGGCCTTGTTTTTCATCACTTTCCTTAGAAATGGAATTCTAAAAGACATTAGAAATGCTATGTATAAAAAAACACTTGATTTGCCTTTGGCATTTTTCTCTGAAAAAAGAAAAGGGGATACTATTTCAAGAATTGCTGGTGATGTAAATGAAGTGCAAAGTTCTTTTTTATCAATATTAGAATTGATAGTAAAAGAACCATTGACGATTATTTTTACAATAATAGCCATGTTTACCATCAGTGTGAAACTGACCCTATTTGTGTTTATTTTTATACCAATATCAGGAACTATAATTTCACTTATTGGGAAAAAATTAAAGAAACAATCTACCAAAGCCCAAGAAGAACAAGGAATTTTTCTATCTATCATTGAAGAAACACTAGGAGGATTAAAAGTAGTAAAAGGATATAATTCAGAAAAATACTTCGGTAAAATTTTTCAAAATTCTACAGACAAATTTTTTAGTTTATCTAATACCATTGGCAACCGACAAAATCTAGCTTCGCCATTGAGCGAGTTTATGGGAATTATGGTCATTGCCGTATTATTATGGTTTGGGGGCCATATGGTTTTAATTGAAAATACCTTAAATGGCGCTGCTTTTATTACCTATATGGGATTGGCCTACAATATCTTAACTCCTGCAAAATCTATCTCAAAAGCTTCCTATAATATCAAAAGAGGAAATGCGGCTGCCGAACGAATTTTAGAAATATTAGAACAAGAAAATCCTATTGTAAATAAAGAAAATGCAATTGACAAAGACACATTTGAATCTGAAATAAGCATAAAAAATATCAATTTTAAATACGAAGACGAATTCGTTTTAAAAGACTTTTCATTGGAAGTGAAAAAAGGACAAACTGTTGCTTTAGTAGGTCAATCGGGAAGTGGCAAGAGTACTATCGCCAATTTATTGACTCGTTTTTATGATGTAAATGAGGGTAAAATCGAAATCGATTCTGTTGCAATTAAAGACATGAATTTGCAATCTTTACGAGGTTTAATGGGATTGGTTACCCAAGATAGTATTTTGTTTAATGATACCATAAAAGCGAATATTTCACTCGGAAAATTAGATGCCACCGATGAAGAAATTATAGAAGCATTGAAAATTGCAAATGCCTATGAATTTGTAAAAGAGTTACCAAACGGCATTTATACCAATATTGGCGACAGCGGAAACAAACTTTCAGGCGGACAAAAACAACGATTGTCAATTGCTCGTGCAGTTTTGAAAAACCCACCCATTATGATTTTAGATGAAGCGACCTCAGCATTGGATACAGAAAGTGAAAAATTTGTGCAGGTTGCTTTAGAAAACATGATGCAAAATAGGACTTCAATTGTAATTGCACACCGACTATCCACCATTCAAAAGGCAGATAAAATAGTAGTTTTACAAAAAGGAAAAATTGTAGAGCAAGGAAATCATGAAGAGCTAATTGCTTTAAATGGTACCTACAATAAACTGGTTTCAATGCAAAGTTTTGAGTAAATAACAATTTATAATTTTATAAATGTTTATAACCGACAATAACATCAAGATTCCTGAAGATCCAGACACTATTGTTTGGAAGTACTTGGACTTGTCAAAATTTGTCGATTTACTCCTATATAAAAAATTATTTCTTTCGCGTTCAGACAAATTTGAAGATCAATATGAAGGAACTTTTAGCGAACCTACATTTGAAGAAATTCGGAAATTATCAGTCAATAATCCTGATTTTTTAGATTATTATAAATCACACCGCGAAAATGTAGTGATTAGTAGTTGGCATATTAATGAATATGAATCATTTGCGATGTGGCAAATTTTCACTCAAAAAAGTGAAGGATTGGCCATTCAATCTACCGTTGGGAGAATTCAAGAGGCTTTGCATTTGGATAAAACCTATGAACAACATATTGGCGAAGTTAACTATATCGATTATAAAAAAGAATACATTCCGTTTGACAATGCCTTTTTTCCCTTTTTATTTAAACGTAAGAGTTTTCAATACGAAAGAGAAATTAGAATAATTTCTGACGTTACTTCATTTGATTTAAAAATTGATAATGGTTTAAAAATTGATGTCGATATCAATCATTTAATTGAAAAAATTTATATTCATCCAAAATCGGAAAACTGGTATAAAAATTTAGTAATTGAATTGGTTCAACGATTGGGATTTGATTTTAAAATAGAAAAATCCGATCTTGAAAGTGATATTCTAATTTAGAATTTTGCGGTTATTTTAAAGTTAAAAACCCTAGTAGTCATATAATTAGGAATTCCATATTGATTTTTTGTATAAACGTCCCGCACCCAAGTATTGGTAATTGCGTTTAAATTATTGAACAAATTAAATATTTCCATTCCTGCTGATAAATCCTTGAATTTTTTTAGCCAATGCCCTTTGGGTAAATTCTTATTATTATCGGTAAAAACTTTGAAAAATCCTACAACCGCACGACGGTAATCTCGCCTTTTATTTTGGTATAAATAAGGATCAGCATAAGATGGAGAACCGCCTGGAAGTCCAGTATTGTAAACCAAATTCATATATAATTTTACACTGGGAAGGTTCGGCATGTAATCTTGAAATAGGATTCCAAATTTTAAAGTTTGGTCGGTAGGTCGTGATATATAACCTCTATTATCAATATTTTCTTCTGTTTTCAAATACCCAAAACTAAACCATGATTCGGTTCCAGGTACAAATTCACCGTTCAATCGAAGGTCCAAACCTTGGGCATAAGCTATAGCATTATTATCGGCAGCATATCGAATTCGGACATTATCCAAAGTGTAAGGATTTACATCTTTTAATATTTTATAATAGGCCTCTGAAACTAATTTGAAAGGACGATTCCACATCTTAAAACTATAATCACTACTCAATACAAAATGAATTGATTTCTGAGCTTTTACATTGGGAATTACTGATCCATTCGAATCCCTTAGTTCTCGATACGAAGGTGGTTGTACATATAAACCAGTTGAAAATCGGAAAACCATGTCTTTTTCCCAATCGGGTTTGATTGCAAATTGTGCTCTTGGACTGAATTCGAATTGGCTATTACCAACTTGATTCGCACCATTAACTTTCCATTGGTGCATTCTTGCGCCAACATTGAACCAAACATCGTGATTTCCTAAATTCGTCTTTCTATTTAATTGCGCATAACCGGATAACCTGTCAACAGTTGCAAAATTTAAAGCCCTAACATTTTGAAAAGGTACTAAAGGGCCTATATAAGGATTATAAGGTTGGTCGTTAATGGGTAAATTCAATCGAGGCGGGTTAATTGAAAATCCTGCAGAATCTATAACTTCCCACTCCACTACACGATCTCGAATATCTTCACGAGTATATTTGAAGCCCCATTCCACTTGAGTTTTTTTAATATCGTGAAAACCCTTAACCTCCGCATTTACAATTAAAGCATCCAAATCGTTTCGAGCGTGATTTAATTGAGTTCCAATGGCGCGGCTGTAGGTGACTCCACCAAATGTTTCAGAACCAATATTAGTATCTACTTCCCCTAAATAATATCCTGCAAAAATGTCGAAATATTCTTGTTCTAAAGTATGATAGGCAGAAGTGATAAATTTCAGTGTAAAATTATCTGAAGGTTTGTATGTTGTTTTAAAAGCACCAAAATAGGTATCGTATCTGTCTTTTTCTTGACCTTCATAGTAAACTTGCAACGCAATTGGTTCATTTATAGTTCCAAAATTAGTTTGTCTAGAAATTGGCTGATAGTTGTATTTATTTTGAGAAATATTACCTAAAAAGCTCCATTGCAACTTGGTTGAAGCGTTATAAATGATGTTCGTTTGCAAATCGGCAAATGTAGGTTTGAAATTCGTTTCTGTTTGTTGGCTGTTCACTAATAAACTATTATCTCGATAACGAATACCTGTAATTGCTGACCATTTTTGATTCTTAGAAACGGCATCAATAGCCAAACTACCACCTAAAAGACTTGCTTCTGTTGAAATACCAAATTTTGTTGGTCTTCGATAGGTAATATCTAAAACGGAAGATAATTTATCTCCATATTTAGATTGAAAACCACCGGCAGAAAAATCAACATTTTGAACTAAATCAGTATTGGTAAAACTTAGCCCTTCTTGCTGACCGGAACGAACTAAAAACGGACGATAAACTTCAACTTCATTAACATAGACTAAGTTTTCATCGTAATTTCCGCCACGAACAGCATATTGAGTACTCAATTCGTTATTGGAATAAACACCCGGTAATGTTTTCAAAATATTTTCAACTCCTGCATTAGCACCAGGGATTTTTCGAATCATTTCAGGTTCAATTGTTGTAATTCCTTGAATTCGTTTTCTGTTTTTTGCAGTAACAATAACCTCACCCATTTGCTCTGCATTGTCATTCATGGTGACATTAAATTCAAAATCTTCGTTGGTTTTTAACTCTAATGTTGCCGTGGTTTTTTTGAGTGAAATATGAGAAAAAATTAGAGTGATTTTTTTGTTTGCTGGAACAGTCAAAGTATAAAATCCATTGGAGTTAGTAATGGTAGATTTAGTTTGGTAGGAAATATTTACGTTTTCTACAGGGTTATTATTTTCATCTAAAATAATACCTTTTACCCTAGCAAATTGAGCAAAAACAAAATTTCCAATGAATAATAATACTATTGTAAAAAGAAGATTTTTGAGTTTCAAGAAAAATTATTTTATTATTTGACTTCGAAAAAATTGTGTTTCAAAGATACTAGAATTTCCAACATTATCGGTCACAACTACTTTTAAATTATTTGGTCCTTCAGCGACAATTCCATCATTGAAATAGTGAACTATTTTTTTTGTTTTATAATCATATTCAAATAAAATCCAATTTCCATTTAAATAGCCATCATACGATTTTATACCTGATAATGCATCGGATATTGAAAATTCAATTGACTTTTTATCGCTAAGCCACTTACCTTCAATGCTTTTGGCTATTTTAATTGTTGGCGGAACGGTGTCTTTAATCAATGAAAATTTACCCCAATTCTTGGTATAAGTAGAAAACGTATTGTCTTTTAATTTGGTATAATTGAAATTTATTTTTTTGTCTTCAATAGAACCAATAAACATTTTTTCTTTGTCTTCTTTAGTAGAAATCGTATCAATAACAGTAACTAAAAAATTAGTATGAACAGGAATGTATTCGTTTTCTAACCATAGTGAATTTTGTTTTTCATCAAAATTTAAATAAAAATCATAGTAAAAAGTACCTTTTGGAACATAAAAAGACCAATTTCCTTTTTCAAAATTATATTCTTTATCAGAGTTGATTAAATACTTTGTTTTTTTAACTTTTAAAGTATCAGTGGCTTCGTCATTTGAAAATTCTATTGGGATTGAAATAGAAGTTTTATTTGCATTAAAATCGGAAACTTCAATTCTATAGTTTAAGTTGGTACTTTGAGAAACATCCAGTTTTCCATTTTCTTCATATTGATTTATGATACTTAGAGGAAATGGAGTTTTCATGAATAATTTTTGAACTCTTTGACCGGTTTTCTTATATCTTTCGTAGTCTATTAGGGCGTTAACATAACGCATTTGATCAAACGCATATTTATCAAATTGATAGCCATAAATCGTTTTACCATTTAAGAAAGTTTCCACTTTAAATACGCCGTTTCTATCCCAAGATAAATCAGACAAATCGAAGGTATTGATACCAAAGCCTATTGGACCTTTTGCTAGAATTTTATCACAATTATAATTTCCATCTTTTTGCAAAGATAAATTAATCATAAAAGGATTTTTGGATTTATTTACAACAGAATTTTCATCCAAAGGGTAAACAAATAAATTGGTAATAACAGGTTTTTGGGAGTCTTTTATTGCGGTATCAAATCCAAAAAAAATGGGGTTGATGATTTTTTCCGTTTGAGAATCTCGAATTTCAAAATGCAAATGGGGTCCGTCAGAACCTCCAGTATTTCCTGACAAAGCAACAATTTCATTTTTGGAAATAAGAAGATCAGTAGGTTTTAAATACAAATCGACTTCATAGGATTTCAATTTGTAGTGTTCCGCTTTCAAATAAGCATCTATTTTAGGGCTTAATAAACTCAAATGTCCATAAACTGTTGTAAAACCATTAGGATGAGTAATATAAATTGCCTTTCCGTAACCAAAAGTGGAAATTTTTATTCTGGAAACATACCCTTCCGCAGCGGCATGGACATTTAATCCTTCCTTCTTTTGGGTTTTGTAATCAAATCCTGCATGAAAATGGTTGGGTCTTAATTCCCCAAAATTGCCAGACAATTCAGTAGGAATTTCTAAGGGACAAGAAAAATAATCTTTGGGGTAGTTGTTTTGAGAAAAAACTGCGGCAGATAGAAGAGAAAATAAGATACTATATTTCATTGAAAAGGTTTCTGCTAAATTAAAAAAAGTTTCACATCAAAAAAAGAAAAAGAGATATAAACTAGTAAATTTGAAATTATTAAAAAAATAATACTCTGGTTGGTAAAAAAAATTGGCAAAAATAGCCGATTAATTAAATAGGAATACTAACTTTGTAAATTAAGTAATGATTTAGTTTCATAATGAGTGAATTTGCAGAAATAATTAAAACTCTAGAAAGTAATATTGAAAAACTCTTTAGTAAAATAGCTACTTTAGAGAAAAATAATACTATTTTAAATAGAGAAATAAGCGATTCTGCCCAGACCATTAATAATCAATCTACAGAGATTGAGCTTTTAAAATCGCAATACAATTCAATCAAAATGGCTAATTCGTTACTCGGCAGTGAAGAAAATAAAAGAGATACGAAGCTAAAAATAAATTCATTAATCCGTGAAATTGATTACTGTATTGCACAGTTATCTGATTAGTAAAAAATTATGGATGAGAAGCTTAAAATTAAATTATCAATTGCAGACAGAGTATATCCGTTAACGGTAGATATATCTCAAGAGGAAGGACTAAGAAGTGCTTCTAAGAAAATTGATATTATGATTAAGCAATTTGAAGAAAATTATGCCGTTCGAGATAAGCAAGATGTGTTGGCAATGTGTGCCTTACAATTTGCCTCTCAATTAGAACAAAAGCAAATTGATAAGTCAGTTGATAATGAAGAAACTAACGACAGACTTAAGAAAATCAATGAATTATTGGCCAATTATCTCGATAAATAAACACGTTCTTAACAATAACTAAGATACTGCCTACATTAGTTCCTATTTGGTAAACTCAACACTAACAATTTAGAATGAGCGAATCTTCATTACTATAGCATGTCACCTCTGCGTGAAAGCTTGAACAATGAGTTAGCTCAAAACTTGTATTTCCGAGTTTATTCAAGCAATCTAATGTAGGTTTTTTTTATATATAAATTTTACACAAACATGGACAGTACATTAATTATAATTATTTCGGGAGTTGTAGGAGTTGCAGGCGGTTTTATCCTTGCAAAAGTGATGGAAAAAAGCAGTGTTTCTAGTTTAGTTCAAAATGCTAAAAAAGAAGCCGCTTCGATTTTAAAAGACGCAAATTTAGAAGGAGAAAATATCAAAAAAGATAAAATTCTTCAAGCTAAGGAAAGGTTTATTGAATTGAAATCGGAACACGAAGAAGTAATTCTAGGAAGAGAAAGAAAGGTTGTCGAAGTTGAAAAAAGAGTTCGCGATAAAGAATCTCAAATTTCAAATGAATTGGCAAAAGCTAAAAAAATCAATGACGATTTTGAAGCAAAAACAGTTGAATACACTTCAAAAATTGAGATTCTTGATAAGAAACAAGTTGAAGTTGAAAAAATGCATAAAAGCCAGTTGAATCAACTAGAAGTAATATCAGGTTTATCAGCTGAAGAAGCAAGTAACCAGTTGATAGAAGGTTTAAAAGCGGAGGCCAAAACCAAAGCGATGGCTCAAATTCAAGATACTATTGAAGAAGCGAAGCTAACTGCGCAACAAGAAGCAAAGAAAATCATCATCAATACCATCCAAAGAGTGGGAACCGAAGAAGCAGTAGAAAATTGCGTTTCTGTTTTCAATATTGAATCTGACGATGTGAAAGGTAGAATTATTGGTCGTGAAGGTCGAAATATTAGAGCTTTAGAAGCGGCGACTGGAGTAGAAATTATTGTTGATGACACTCCAGAAGCTATTATTTTATCTTGTTTTGACCCCGTGAGAAGAGAAATTGCACGTTTAGCACTTCATAAATTAGTTACCGACGGTCGAATTCACCCGGCGAGAATTGAAGAAGTAGTTGCAAAAACGGCTAAACAAATTGACGATGAGATTATTGAAGTTGGAAAACGAACAGTAATCGATTTAGGAATCCACGGATTGCACCCAGAATTGATTAAAGTGGTTGGAAGAATGAAATACCGTTCTTCTTATGGTCAAAACTTATTGCAACACTCAAGAGAAGTTTCTAAGCTTTGTGGAATCATGGCGGCAGAATTAGGATTGAATGTTAAGCTAGCAAAAAGAGCCGGTTTATTACACGATATTGGAAAAGTACCAGATGCTGAAAGTGATTTGCCACACGCACTATTAGGAATGCAATGGGCAGAGAAATATGGTGAAAAAGAAGAAGTTTGCAATGCCATTGGTGCCCACCACGATGAGATTGAAATGAAATCATTATTATCACCAATTATCCAAGTTTGTGATGCTATTTCTGGAGCACGTCCTGGAGCGAGAAGACAAGTATTGGATTCTTACATTCAACGATTAAAAGATTTGGAAGAAGTTGCTTTTGGATTTAATGGCGTTAAAAATGCATATGCAATTCAAGCAGGTAGAGAACTACGTGTTATTGTAGAAAGCGAAAAAGTATCTGACGATAATGCAGCCACTTTATCATTTGAAATATCACAAAAAATCCAAACAGAAATGACCTATCCTGGTCAAGTGAAAGTTACTGTAATTAGAGAAACTAGAGCGGTTAATATTGCGAAATAGTTTTGAGTTTAAATATTCAAAGGCTTATTGAATTTATTAATAAGCCTTTTTTTTATGCTTTCTCTAAAATCTTAAATCTTATATTATTTTTTTGGGCGTGCCCTCGTTTAGAACGTTTTAGTAAAGAGGAAATCTGTACTAAACTCGGTCGGGTGTTCCGCTGCAAGTCCTCGCCAAGTTCCGCTTACGCTTCACTTGTCTGTGGGCTTTTCACTTCACCCCCTCACGCATGAGAGTTAATTTGGTGATTTGGGTAAACCAAATTTGTGTTTTGTCATCAGATTCTATTTTTACGTTTTCTTAGATACTGAAACAAGTTCAGCAAGACAAAATTATCTTTTGTGTAATTCTAAAATCTTAAATCTTAAATTATTTTCTCGGGTGAAACGTATTCATGATTTCCGAAAGGTGTTTTCTATCAAGATGAACGTAAATTTCTGTCGTAGTAATAGATTCGTGTCCTAACATCAATTGGATAGATCGTAAATCGGCACCATTTTCTAATAAGTGCGTTGCAAATGAATGCCGGAAGGTATGTGGACTAATGGTTTTGTTCAAATCTATTTTAACGGCTAAATCTTTAATAATTGTAAAAATCATCGCTCGCGTCAATTGGCGTCCTCTCCTATTTAAAAATAAAGTGTCTTCATGCCCTTTTTGAATATTTAAATGAGATCTAACCTTGTCTTTATAGATTTCTATGTATTTCTGAGTATAAGAACCAATAGGAACAAACCGCTGCTTATTCCCTTTACCTGTAATTTTAATAAATCCTTCGTCAAAGAAAAGATCCGATATTTTTAGCGAAACCAATTCAGATACTCGAAGTCCACAACCGTAAAGTGTTTCAAGCATGGCTCTGTTCCGTTCCCCTTCATTGGAACTTAAATCGATTGCTGCTATGAGTCGGTCAATATCAATAATCGATAAAGTATCAGGGAGTTTTCGACCAATTCTTGGAGTTTCTATTAATTCCAAAGGATTGTCGGGTCGATAATCTTCAAAAATCAAATACGAAAAAAAACTTTTTAAGCCGGAAATAATTCTAGCCTGCGATCTTGCATTTAATTGTTTAGCAATGTGGTAAATAAACTGTTGAATGGTCTCTTCGGTTATCGTAATAGGGGAAACCGAAATTGAATTTTCATCAAGAAAAAGGCACAAGCGTTCAATATCGAAAGAATAATTGTCTATGGTATTTTTCGACATTCCTCTTTCAATTCTCAAATACGATTGATAGCTTTTTATATATGTAGTCCAATTCATTGTTGCAAAGGAAAACTATTTTCATAAAAAAACCACGCGAATAGCGTGGTTTTAATTGTAATTAAAATTCTAATTAGAATTTGTATCCTACCTTAAATGAAATATTGTTAGTGTTAAATCCTAAAGAAGTAGTTTCTACTTCTGGACCCACTTTAGGAGAAACAATATGATGTGTCAATCCCGCTAGTGTAGCACCTAAGAACAAATGGTTAGAAACGAAATAGTTAATTCCGTAAACTATATCAAAATTCTTCGTAGAATAGTCTTCAGTTCCATTTTTCATCGATCCAAAATCTAAATTTAAACCCAATTGAGAAGAGAATTGTTTTCCAGCATTAAAATGATAAGCAGTACCAATTCCAAAACCTTTACTAGATAAAGGACCTGTATTTTCATTTGTATATCTTGCCGATACAGAAATATTATCAGTTGTGAAATAAACAAAACTTGGAGAAATTAAAGCAGTAGAATTTCCACCCCAGCTTCTAGATACGAAACTTACTTCCCCAGAAACTAATAAATTTCCTTTTGAGAAACCTTGCACAGCAACTTTATTATCTTGAGCATTTGAAAATGCGAATAAAAAAAGAGCCAAAGTAGTTAAAATAATTTTTTTCATTTTTGTTAAGTTAAAATTAATATTTAGTAGATTTTATAAATACATCCATTGCATTTAAAATTTATGCAAATTTAATAAAAAAAAAATAATTTAAAGCTATGTTGTCAACATTATTATGAGCAATACTTGATTTTATTGGCCTTTGCAAGTATTAATTGTCGAAAAAAAGTTAATAAGTTGGTAATAACATTAAAATAAAAAAAACCACGCTAAAAGCGTGGTTTTAAAATTTCAAATAATTTTATTAGAATTTGTAGATCAAACTAAAATTATCTCTGTTTAAGAAATTAGTGTACTCATTCAAGTTAATTGAAGTAGTAGCATCTCCTGTTTTTGGCTTGCTATAAGAAACTAAATTTCCTAAATGCCATCCAACAGATAAATGTTGGGTTACAGAATAGTTAAGATGAACACCTGCTCCAAATGTAGTTAAAGCATCACCGATATTTAAACCAGCTCCAGTAAATACATTAAATCTATCCCCTAATTTCATCATTTGATATTTCATACCAACTGAAAAATCAGTAGAAGAAGCAGTAGTTCCTCCTGATCTAGAAGTGATTCCAGCTTCTAATGCAACTTTATCAGTTACAAAATAGCTAACCATCGGAGAAATTACAGTTTGTCCGTTAGTAACAGAAGTTACATTACCACCTAATAAAATGTCCCCTTTTGCAAAACCAAAAGATTTAGAATCTTGAGCATTAGCAAAGCTAAATGCGAATACTGCAGCAGCAGTTAAAATAATTTTTTTCATTTTTGTTAAGTTAAAATTAATATATGGTAAATTTATAGATTTTAACAGATTGATTTTTAAAAACCATTTTTATAGTTATTAACAAGTTTATTAACAATGCTTAATTTCAATCGATTTAGAAGGGTGTGATTATCAACAAAATGGTTAATAACCTATTAATAAGTACTAAAATTGGGATACTGATTGGCAGTGTTAACAAAAAATAAAAATTTATATTCTATTAGATTTCTTATTTTTACTGAAAAAAAATGAAAATTATAATTATAAATGGGCCGAATTTAAATCTCTTAGGAAAAAGAGAACCTGAAATTTATGGCCATCAAACATTTGAAGATTACTTTTCTGTTTTGAAAACAAACTATCCAACTTTTGAATTGGACTATTTTCAGAGCAATATAGAAGGTGAATTAATATCGAAAATTCAAGAAGTTGGATTTTCCTATGATGGAATCATATTAAACGCTGCTGCTTATACCCACACCTCAATAGGAGTTGGCGATGCGGTAAAAGCAATTTCTACTCCCGTAATTGAAGTTCATATATCAAATACATTCTCCAGAGAAACGTTCCGCCATCAATCCTATATCTCTCCAAATGCTAATGGTGTAATAATAGGATTCGGATTAAAAAGTTACGACTTGGCTCTACAGTCCTTTATCTAATCTGATTAACTCTTATTATGTAAAATAATTCAGTAACAATTACACTATTTATTCGTTATACAATAAACCAAATTAATTATGAAAAAAATAACCGGCTTATTATTAATAGCCTGTATTTCGAGTTTTGCTCAAGTAAAAGGAATCGTATCAGATGAAAAGGGAATTCCATTGCCATTTGTAACCATCTTTTCAGCAAATACTTACAATGGAACAACATCAAATGATAATGGCGCATACGAATTAAACATCAAAACAGTAGGAAAACACACCATAGTATTTCAATACTTAGGCTATAAAGCGCAAAAAATAGCTATTGATATAGAAAAATTACCCTTCCTATTAAATGTAAAAATGATTGAAGAAAATTTCACTCTAAATGAAGTGGTGATCAATCAAAAGGAAAATCCAGCCAATGCAATAATAAGGAGTGCTATTGCTAACAAAAAAGAGAACTCGGACAAAACTGGAAAGTTTAAAGCCGATTTTTATTCCAGGGGAATATTTAAAGTGAAAGACCTTCCAAAGAAACTATTTGGTCAAAAGATTGATCTTGGCGAACAAATGGGCGCTAATATTGACTCAACAGGTAGTGGAATTATGTATTTATCCGAAACGGTTTCTAAAATATCTTATGAAAAGCCAAATAACCTAAAAGAGAAAATTATCGCATCGAAAATAAGCGGTAATAATAACGGCTTTAGTTACAATACTGCAGAATCTTCAATGTATGACTTTTATAATAATACTATTGATTTCAATAATAGTATGATTTCTCCTATAGCAAATAATGCTTTCAATTATTATAAATACAAATTGGAAGGTACTTTCTTCGATGAAAATCGACAACAAATTTGTAAAATTAAAGTCATTCCAAAAAGAGATAAAGAACCCGTTTTTGAAGGATACATCTATATAGTTGACGATAGTTGGGCTATCTATGCGATTGATTTAGACATTAAAGGCTATAGAATGAAGAATGAATTTTTGGAAGTAATGAATTTAAAACAAAACTACAGTTACAATTCTAAAAATAAAATTTGGGCAAAAAATTCTCAAAGCTTGTCATTTAGTGCTGGAATATTTGGAATTAAATTCAATGGAAAATTCAATTATGTGTTTAGCAACTACGAATTTCTAAACTCATTTGAGAAGAAAACATTTGGGAATGAAGTACTCAGTTTTGAGGAAAACGCAAACAAAAAAGATACTATATATTGGAATAAAAACCGCCCTATTCCCTTAACCGAAGAAGAATCAACTGATTATCAAAAAAAAGATAGTATTTATTTGATTAGAAGTTCAAAAACCTATTTAGATTCAATTGATAAAAAAAATAATAAATTTAAAATTAGCAGTCTTGTATTTGGATACACTTATAAAAACTCATTCAAAAAAATGAGCTTCAATTATGCTGGATTAATGGACATCAGTTCGCTAAGTTTTAACACCGTTCAGGGTTATACTATGTCAACAGGTTTTAGTTATTATAAACGAGAGGAAGAAAATGGAAAAAGAACAGAAGTTAGAACGGATATTAACTACGGATTTTCTGATAACAGATTACGAGCCACTGGTCGATTCTTTCGTCAATTTAACAATCAAAACTATGCTAATATAACTATTAATGGAGGCGCAAAAGTGGAACAATTTAATAGCAACGAACCTATTAGCTCCTTTATAAATTCTACAAGTACCCTTTTCTTTAAAAGCAATTATATGAAGTTGTATAATTTAGAATTTGCTCGAATTAATTATGGTCAAGATGTTGCTAATGGAATTAATCTTAATGGTAAAGTGGAATACGTACAAAGAAAACCGCTGTTTAATACTACGGATTTTACCATTTTAAAAAGTGATATACCCTATTCTTCCAATAATCCATTAAATGAAAATGACTACGTAAACCCAGGATTTGAAGAACATCATTTGATTAAATTGGGGTTAAATGCTCGAATTAATTTTGGAAACAAATACTTTTCGCGCCCCGACGGAAAATTCAATTTTAGAAATGGAAAATACCCTACCCTATTCTTAGGTTTTGAAAAAGCAGTGGCAGGAAGTGAGAGAAAATATGAATTTGAACGCTTAAGTACTCGGATTTTATATAATTTGAATGTTGGAAATAAAGGAAACTTAGCAATGAATTTTAAAGGCGGAAAATTATTTAATGCAAGTGCTATTTCTTTTATGGATTACAGTCATTTTAACGGAAATCAAACCCATATTGGAGGTACAGATCGTTATTTAAATGTATTTAATTTTATGCCTTATTACACAAATAGCACTAACGACAGCTATTTTGAAACACATTTAGAACATAATGATGAAGGATTTATTATGAATAAAATTCCATTATTAAACAAATTAAAATCAACATTAATACTTGGATTCCATCAATTAGCTGTTCCAAATAGAAAACCATATTCCGAATATACTATTGGACTTGATAATTTAGGTTTTGGAAAATTCAAACTATTTAGACTAGATTATATTAGATCGTATCAAAATGGTTATATTGGTGATGGCGTTATTTTTGGATTTAAAATCCTTAATGCTCTAGACTAATTAATTTTAAAACATAAAAAAGCGGGTAAATAACCCGCTTTTTTATTAGATATACTTCATTAATTGGGCTCAATATGAATTAAAACATGACCTAAATCCACAATATTCTCTCTTAAAGTATCTTTCAATAAATGAGAAATATCATGTCCTTCTTTTACTGAAATAGTTCCATCTACAACAGCGTGTAAATCGACGTGAAACTTCATTCCCGATTTACGAATAAAACACTTTTCAGTATCAATAACGCCATCCACACTTACGGCTATTTTCCTGATTTCAGCTTCTAAATCTTCATATAAATGTTCGTCCATGATTTCGCCTAAAGCAGGTCTGAATATAAGATAACTATTATATAAAATAAAAGCTGACGCAAAAAGTGCTGCCCAATCATCTGCTGATTCATATCCTTTTCCTAAAAACAAGGCAATTGAAATTCCTATAAATGCAGCTACAGAGGTAATTGCATCACTTCTATGGTGCCAAGCATCTGCTTTAAGTGAAGAACTATTGGTTTGAATTCCTCTTTTCATTACCAATCGAAAAGAAAATTCTTTCCAAATAATTATAGCGCCTAAAACAATTAAAGTCCAAGGTTTTGGTAATTCATGAGGGGTTCTTATATTAATAACGCTTTCATAGGCAATTATGGAAGCGGAAGTAATTAAAAAACCAACCACTAAAAAAGTAATTAGAGGTTCAACTCGACCATGGCCATAAGGATGATTTGCATCGGCAGGTCGATTTGAATATTTTATTCCAAATAACACTAAACACGATGAAAAAATATCAGTAGTGGATTCAATTGCATCGGCTATTAAAGCATAAGAATTGCCAAAAACACCCGCAATACCTTTAATAATTGCTAAACAAGTGTTCCCAACAATGCTAAAGTAAGTTGCTTTTACAGCAGTTTGTTCACTTGTTTTCATTATGTATATTAGTTAACACCTAAATTGATTTTTAGGCTCTAACGATATTTGCGCCTATTGCTCTCAATCTCTCATCAATTCTTTCGTATCCGCGGTCAATTTGTTCAATATTTTGAATAGTACTCGTTCCTTTTGCAGAAAGTGCGGCAATTAATAGTGAAATTCCAGCACGAATATCTGGCGATGACATGGTTGTCGCTTTCAATTGAGATTGGAAATTGTGTCCCATAACCACCGCTCTGTGTGGATCACAAAGCATAATTTTAGCACCCATATCGATCAATTTATCAACGAAAAACAAACGGCTTTCAAACATTTTTTGATGAATTAATACATCTCCTTTTGCTTGAGTAGCAACCACTAAAACAATACTCAATAAATCCGGGGTAAATCCAGGCCATGGCGCATCGGCAATAGTTAGAATGGATCCGTCAATATCTGTTTTTATTTCGTATCCGTCATTATGAGCAGGAATATAAATATCGTCTCCTCTTCTTTCAAGGGTAATTCCCAATTTTCTGAAGGTATTTGGAATTATTCCGAGATTATCCCAACTCACGTTTTTTATAGTAATTTCACTTCTTGTCATGGCGGCTAGTCCAATCCAAGAACCTATTTCAATCATATCCGGAAGGATGGTATGTTCACAACCACCAAGACTTTCAACTCCTTCAATAGTCAATAAATTAGAGCCTACGCCTGTAATATTAGCTCCCATGGAATTCAACATTTTACTCAATTGTTGTAAATAGGGTTCACAAGCTGCATTATAAACGGTTGTTTTTCCTTTGGCTAAAACGGCAGCCATCAAAATATTTGCAGTTCCAGTAACCGAGGCTTCGTCTAACAACATATTAGTTCCTCTTAATCCATCTGGAGCCTCAACACCATAAAAATGATCTTCTCTATTGTAACGAAATTTAGCACCTAAATTTATAAAACCTTCAAAGTGAGTATCTAATCTTCTTCTACCTATTTTATCTCCACCTGGCTTTGGGATATATCCTTTTCCAAAACGTGATAAAAGCGGTCCAACAATCATAATAGAACCTCTTAAGGAGCCTCCTTCTTTTTTGAAAGCTTCTGTTTCAAGGTAACCTACATTTACCTCATCGGCTTGAAAAGTAATAGAACTAAGCGAATTTCTTTGAATCTTAACCCCTAAATTCCCAAGTAAAGTAATTAATTTATTGACATCAATAATGTCAGGAATATTGTTGATAGTGACTTTTTCTGGGGTTAAAAGTACAGCACATAATATTTGTAATGCTTCGTTTTTTGCTCCTTGTGGAGTGATATCCCCTTTTAGTCGAATGCCCCCTTCAATTTTAAATGTTCCCATATTTTATTATACTAAATTTTGAAATAGTTTAATCCTTATAAAATGTATCTATTTTACAATGGTTTTCTAATATTATTTTTATGATTTTGATTGTTTAATTTACCTGTTTTTGAAATTTTGGGCTTAATAATAGGACCAGCCGGATTTGTTTTATTCGAGATTTTTTTATTTGTTCTCATCAAATCTGACGTGTTTAAAAGTATTTCTGAACTTTGAAGCATATTGATTTTACCACCTGAAAGCTCATATAAATGTTCGAAAATAACGTCGTCTTTTACGGTGTCTTTATTCCAACTCAAATATGATTTTTTCATGTGGTTGGCGATCACTTTAACTAAAGCTGATTTCATATCTCCTTCTTCCCATTTATTAGCAACATCAATCATGTATTTTATATTATTACCATAAAAACGATATTTAGGAAAGTTTTGAGGGTAATTTAATACATCAGGTTTCAGTTGCAATACTTCTCGTGTTGGAATAGGATAAGGAGATTCAACATTTAATTTAAAATCGGACATAATAAATAATTGATCCCATAATTTATGTTGAAAATCCAATACATCACGAAGATGAGGATTCAAACTTCCCATTACTTGGATAATATATTTTGCCGCTTTATTTCTTACTATTGGATCTTCAATGACGGTTGCTTGATCAATCAATTTTTGTAAATGACGGCCGTATTCAGGGATAATAAGATGTGTTCTCTCTGAATTGTATTCTAAATTAAATACAACATCATTAGCTACTTCTTTTTGATATTTTGGTTCCATAATTATAGGGAAATTATACCTTCTACAGTTGATAATTCAAGGTATTTGTCTATTATATTTTGTGCATCTTGCATTTGAACGTGAATCGAAATACTTGTGTATTTACCTGTTTTTGACAGTTTAGTATCTATTACAGCGCCCATATTATTGAATGTATTTTCAACTTTATCAATTTTAAATTGTTCATTTGGAACTATGAATTTAAACAAATATTTGGAAGGCCAAGAAGTGTTGTTATTCAATTCCAAACGCAATCTTTCATAAAATTCAGTAGTCTTTTTGTCCATTTAAAAAATAAATATAGCAAATATAAGGTAAATATTATGAAATATAAAGTGGTTAAAAATAATAAATGACTGTTTGAAAAATATCTTTTTAAATACCAATTTCTTTAAGTAAGTTTGTAACCAATTTTTTAATGGTGCAAAAGAAAATTAAAGTAATTATTGGCGGTCCAGGTACTGGGAAAACATCAATTATCGATGGCCTTAAAGCCCGAGGATATTGTTGTTATCCTGAAATTTCTCGCGAGGTAACTATGGAGGCTAAAAAACAAGGAATTGACCAACTATTCCTTGAACAGCCATTGCTTTTCAGCGAATTACTATTAGAAGGTAGAAAAAAACAATATTTAAATGCACTAAACGAGTCTCAAGAGGTGGTTTTTATCGACCGCGGAATTCCTGATGTTTTAGCCTATATGCATTATATCGGTGATTCCTACCCCTCTTTTTTCGATGCTGCCTGCCGTGAAAACATCTATTCCGAAGTATTTATTCTTCCGCCTTGGAAAGAAATTTATGTTGGTGACGAGGCTCGATATGAAAACTACGAACAGTCTGAATTAATTCACAACCATCTAGTAGAAACCTACACTAATTATGGCTACAATTTAATTGAAGTTCCAAAAGATAGCTTAGATAACAGAATTCTTTTTATCTTAGATAAAATTTAGTTCAGCAATACTAGTAACAACTGGAATATTTAAGCCAAAACAAATGCCAAAAGCGTTAGAAATCCTTCAAAAATATTGGAAACACGATCAATTTAGATCACTTCAAAAAGAAATTATCGATTCTGTTTTGAGTGGTCAAGATACGTTTGCCTTATTGCCAACAGGAGGAGGAAAATCGATCTGTTTTCAGGTTCCAGCTTTAATGAAAGAAGGTATTTGCTTGGTAATTTCGCCATTGGTAGCTTTAATAAAAGATCAAGTTCAAAATTTACAAAGTCGCGATATTAAAGCGATAGCATTAACTGGCGGATTAAAATCGGATGAAATTTCCGTACTTTTAGACAACTGTCAATATGGGAATTACAAATTTATCTACCTTTCACCTGAGCGTTTACAAACGGAATGGATTTTAGATCGAATAAAACAATTGCCCATTTCTATGATCGCAATTGATGAAGCACATTGTGTATCTCAGTGGGGACATGATTTTAGACCATCCTATTTAAAGATATCAAATTTAAAACCACATTTTTCAAAAATACCATTCATAGCTTTAACTGCTTCTGCGACAAAAAGAGTGCAAGAAGATGTTATTTTACAATTAGGATTAAAAGATACCACTATCTTCCAAAAATCTTTTAAAAGAGAAAATATAGCTTATTTTGTTACTGAAGCCGAAGACAAACTTTTCAAAATGGAACAAATTTTGAAAAAAAATCCAGAACCTTCTATAATCTATGTTCGCAACAGAAAATCATGCTTGGATATTTCATCGCAATTGCAATCCATGGGATTTCGAGCAACCTATTATCACGGAGGGTTATCTGCCAAGGAAAAAGAAAAGAATATGGCTCTTTGGATGTCGGAAGAAGCCCAAGTAATTGTTGCCACAAATGCATTTGGGATGGGAATTGACAAAGCAAATGTTAAAACCGTAATTCACATTCAACTTCCTGAAAATATAGAAAATTATTATCAAGAAGCAGGACGAGCTGGAAGAAACGAAGAAAAAGCTTATGCCATTTTATTGACCAGTTCCTATGATAAATTGAATGCTGAAAATCAATTTATTTCTGTTTTACCAGACAAAGATTTCTTAAAAAGTATGTATATTAAATTGTGTAATTATTTCCAAATTGCTTATGGTGAAGGAATTGAAGAGCAATTTACCTTTAATTTAAATCAGT
>CAIJFC010000238.1 GCA_903819815.1 uncultured Bacteroidota bacterium | reverse complement strand
TATTAATTTAGTTGAATTTGATAATAACAAAATCGATTCTATTGCCACTTTATTTGCAAAAAAATCATTAGAAAAAAATCTAACTTTATTGCAAACTGCTGAAATGGTAACTACTTTTATTCAAGAGATTCCTTATGTTTTAGTTCATCAAAACACCTGTCAGCAAATCATAAAATATGAAGCTAATGACTCCTTTATTACAAAATATCATAACGATAAAAAACTATGTTTAGCAAATATTCCTGGCGGAGTTCAGGCACCTTATGAATTTTTACATAATTTAAAAGGGGATTGTGATACACGAAGTTTATTAGGGTATGCTATCCTAAAAAAATTGAATATATCGTCTTCAATTTGGATTAGCAAAGCTTATGGTCATTGTGTTTTAGGCGTTGGGTTGCCTTTTGGGAATGGGGTTTACAAACCAATTGACGGGCTAAATCATTATGCCGTCGAGCTATCCAATAAAGGATATAGAATAGGAATGATATCCCCTTACCATCGCGATATTTCAAATTGGGATATTGCATTATATTCAAATAATTTTTAACTTTATAATTATGAAAACAATTAGTATTATTCAATTTTTATTAGCTTTTGGGATCGGAATAAGTTCCTTGTTTGTATTGTATCGAATCATTAGATATTTTATGATGAAAATTTATAAAATAGAAAAAAACAACAACGCTTTTGCTATTTTCCAAGTTGGAATTATCATTTCGGGATCTTTTATTTTATCGTCAATAATTAGTCCTGCACTTAATGCAACACGATTTTTAAATCCTGACAATAATTATACTTTACAGTCGTTGCTGAATACTTATGGATATATCACAATGTTTGTATTTATCGGATTCTTTTGTGCTATTTTAGTAATCGCTTCCGGGTTATTTGTTTTATTTCATTTAACCGATATCAACGAAGGAGAAGAAATAAAAAATAACAATATTGCTGTCGCATTAATTACAGCGGCTATCATCGTTGGCCTATCAATTATTGTAGACGAATATGTTGGAATTTTATGTGAAGCTCTTATTCCCTACCCTCAATTACCAACTTTTAATTAATTATGGAAAATAAAAAAAGTATCGATTCAGAAACAACAATAACTGAATTAATGATTCCTTCTTATGCCAATTTTGGAGGTAAAGTTCATGGAGGCATCCTGCTGTCCTTAATGGATAAAGTGGCTTATGTTACAGCTACAAAACATTGCTCGAGTTACTGTGTTACAGTTGCGATCGATGGAGTAGAATTTTTAAACCCGGTTGAAGTTGGCGAAATAATTTCTTTAAAAGCATCCGTAAATTATGTAGGAAATACTTCATTAATTGTAGGAATTAGGGTAGAATCTATGAATCCAATTTCTGGAAAAATAAACCATACCAACTCTTGTTATTTTACAATGGCTGCAAAAGATGTGTCTGGAAATCTAACAAAAGTTCCGGGTTTGATTATTGAAAATGAGGAGCAGCTCCGTAGATTTTGTGAAGGAATGGAATTAAAAAAACTATCCAAACGAAAAAGAGCCATGTTAAAATCGAATCTAAATGAGCATTCTATCGATGAATTAAAAGTAATATGCAAAGATGAAAATTGTGTGCTAATTTAATCATTTGAAAGTTCGTCAAACTTAGCTTTCATAGTTGGGTTTCCTTGAGTCAATTTTTTAATGGTCAATTCATCCGCTTTGTTATTAGCTAAGCGAAGATTGTTGACTGATGACAGCAGCGCCTCTTTTGTCTTTTGCAGATGGTCCATTGTTTTGTCAATTTCATCTATTGCCGTTTTAAACTGTCTGCTTGCCAATTCATAGTTTTTGGCAAAGCCCTCTTTGAATTTAGTGACATTGTCTTCAAAGTTGGTGATGTCAATATTTTGATTTCTCATGGAACTTAATTCCGCTTTGTATTGCATAGAATTCATCGAGGCATTGCGAAGCAAGGTAATAATGGGAATAAAAAACTGTGGACGTATCACATACATTTTTGAAAATTTATAAGACACATCAACAATCCCCATATTGTACAAGTCATTATCCGCTTCTAATGTAGAAACCAAAACAGCATACTCACATTTTTTTTCGTTTCTGTTTTTATCTAACACTTTAAAAAATTCTTCGTTTTTTCTTTTTGAAGCAGTAGCATCTGCTTCGTTTTTCATCTCAAACATAATGGAAATAATTTCATTTCCGTGTTCGTCATTTTCACGATAGATATAATCTCCTTTTGTACCCGACTTTGAATCGTTGTCTTTTTCAAAATAGGATTTTTGAAAAGCAGTAGATCGTAATTTATTAAATTCAGTTTCACAATGTTGTTCTAGTGTTTCACCAATCATTTTAGTGGAAAGCTTTAGCTTCAAATCTTTGCGCAAATCAATTTCGTCCTCTTTCATTTTGATGATATCATCTTTGGTCTTGAGCGCTGCAGCAAATTTTTCGTTTAATGATTTTTCAAGCAATTGAGCTTCTGTTTCCTTGCTTTTTAAATTACTCGCCAAAGCATCTCGCTCTTTCTCTATTTTTTGAACTGCCTCGTTAACCGAAAGTTGTTTTTGAAGTTCTGCATTGTCTAATTTAGCTTTAATACCAGCAATCTCCGCTTCTTTTGCAGCTATTTTTTCTGAAATCTCAATGTCTTTTTTGGTTAAATTTTCTTGAAGTACATTTTTAAGATTGGCTTCCGCTAATTTAACTGCGCTATCCTTTTCAATATCCGCTAGTTTTAATCTTTTTTGCAATTCTTCTTCAAACTGGTGGTCACGAACTTGTTTTAAAATATCAGCAAATCCCGCTTCATCAACTTTAAATGCTTTTTTACAATTTGGACATATAATTTCGTTCATAATAGAAATGGTATTGGATTAAATCTAATTTAAATACGATAGCGTGATAAATTACAAATATAGTTTAATTAATAACCTCAAATTAAGAATAAATAGGAACTTTCATTCAATTATTTATAGTATAGTCTATAAAATCAGTAAGGATACTGGCCAATATAATTGCCAGGCGGATAATAGTTTGCAACATAAATATAACTACCATCACTGCATTTTGCAACTCCAACTCCAACGATGGTAGTGTTTTTCCAAATCATTTGTGTATAATGTCCATAATCATGAAAATTAGTTTCGCTAACTTTTTCGTAACTGTACAATTGCTTTTCTTCATACCAAGAGTTCGATGCGTCTAGAGCAGAATAATACGTACCAGAGCCCCAAAATAAATTTTCACCATAATTTTTATTTCCACTATGTCTCAAAGAACAAGAGGAGGATGCTAGATAATTGGCATACTTTTGGGCTACGCTTGCAAGTTTTGAACTCCACTCTATTTCTGAAACCCCTACCTCTGCCCTAGCAAAATTATGTTGATTTATAAGTGCTTTTGCTTCATTAACTGAAACATTGCTTCCGGTAGTTATTAATTCTTGAGCGAAGTTAAAATTGAAGAATAGAATAAAAAGTAGCGTTAAGAAATTTTTCATAAAATTGATTTTATTATGTAAAATTAGTAAAATTAATTTGTTAAAATTAAATTATTATTGAGTATCAAAAGAAACATAAAATAAAAAAACCCGAAACTTTTGTTTCGGGTTTTCTGTTGCGGAGAAAGAGGGATTCGAACCCCCGGACCTGTTACAGTCAATAGTTTTCAAGACTATCGCAAT
>CAIJFC010000237.1 GCA_903819815.1 uncultured Bacteroidota bacterium | reverse complement strand
CGGCTTGTCGGTCCATGAGTTGTTGCATTTTGTCTGCATCTTCATAGACTTCTGGCAAACCAAACATGTCGTTTATTTTGTTGAATTCGTCCAAAACCATCATAGTTTCCGCAACGCCTTCTTTTACAATTTCGATTACCGTTTTAGAATCGTCCAGAATAGGTTCTTGTTCCAAATAACCAACGGTGTATCCCGGTTGAAAAACCACATCGCCTTGATAATTTTTATCAACACCTGCAATAATTTTTAATAAGGAGGATTTTCCAGAACCATTTAATCCTAAAATTCCAATTTTGGCCCCATAAAAGAAACTCAAATAGATGTTTTTCAAAACTTGTTTATCGCTGCTTGAGTAGGTTTTACTCAATTTTTGCATCGAAAAAATTACTTTTTTATCGTCTGACATAAATATTTTCTTTAAAAATTAAATTTTTGATTTTTAGGTATATATAAATTATTGATTTTAAATTTTGTTGTTAAATGATAAAACAATCCTTCTTAGTATAACTATTTTATATAATAATCGAATTCACTGTTTTATTATAATTTACAAAATCTTATCTATTCTGGCAACAAAGATAGTTCTAAATAAAAAGAATGCAAAAGATGGATTGGTGATTTACTAGAAAACATACCAAATAGTTATTTTTTTTATAGGATTGGTTTTGATTAATAGATAGTGAAGTTTATGCGAAGAGATTATTGTGAAAGAAATGAAACTAACATCAAGATTTAAGAAAATAATAACTTACTCTACCTAATCCTAATTTGTTTTTCTCGTTTATCCTCAATATTTTTTCTATAAATAAAAATCGGCATTTTTATTTTTGTTTTTTGAGATAAGTATTCTTCTATGTTTATTATTGATTGTCTAATTTTTTTCTTTTTAGATTCATATCCAAGATATTCCGGAAATAAATCTAAAAGTTCGGAATAATTAATATAATCTGGATGCGAATCAGTAATTTTTTTTAAAAGCATAAAATCTTCATTTTTAAGTTCAATTTTTAAAACATCCATTTTACTGTTTATAATTTTTATTAAAGTTTTCTTTCTAATAAAAATATAAATTAAAAATATTAAAAAAGTGATACCAAAAAAAGTAAAATAAATCCAATTGAATTTCGATTGATTATACAATTTGTTATATGTTTTTTTTGATCCTAGAAAATCGGCCTTTTTTACAAATAAAACTTCCGACGAAGAGATTGATTTATCTATTATTAAATAAAACCCACCTTTAGTTTTGTTGTATGTAATAGATGATAATGTGTTACTTTTATTTAAAGACTTAACAATATCAATATTTGCATTTGGGTAGCCTATCAATAAGTTGTCTTTTATATTTATTTCATAAATTCCTTTATCTGAAATTAACAACGAATGATTATTAAAATCATATAAAACATCATATGGATAATTTGCATTGATTGTACCCTCTCCTAATTTTTGCCATTTTTTATCTTGAAATGAAAACTTCCAATAATCATTAATAAATGAAGCGTTTTCATAAGGATTTTCTTTATCAACATTTATTCCATGACCCGGACCAATGAACAATGTGCTTTTTTCGTATTGCGCAATCATTCTATCCCTTGATATCGGACACTCATTTATTGAACTAACTTGATTGAAAAGTTCCGTTTCTTTTTTAGCAAAATTAAAATAAGTTAATATGTTTTTAAAACTATGTAAACCGTAACCTCCAAAATCGAAAATGATATTATTATGAAGAAAACTAAAGCTTCTAAATTGAGATTTAAAGTCAAATGAATTATCTAATCTTTTAAAATTAATTCCATCAAAAGAATAAACAATACCTGAAGAAGCATTCTTCAAATACCCCGTAATACCATTACTTACAAAATTAAACTCTTTCATTGCTAAGTTATGTTCCTTTGGTTTTAACTTAATTGGAGATGTTAAATTATAAATAAATCCGTTTTCTAAAAGATATGTATCATTTTTAAATGTAAAAAGAAAATGAATATCGTCTTTAGGTGGGTTTTTTATTTGACCAAGCGCAAAACTAATTTGTAATAGACTACAAAACAGTAAAATAGTTTTTTTCATTTAGCAAAAATATTGAATTTAAATTATCTTAAAAAAGGGGTAATATACGGTATTCCATATTATTATTTTTATTTGTCAATTTTTTAGTAATTTTAAAACTTAATTTAAAAATAAAAAAAATGAAAAAGGCATTAAAAAAAATTATCTTCTTAGTATTAACATGTGTAACTATAATTTCTTGTAGTAATGACAACAATGGAACATCTTCATTGAATACTTATGAAAACAAATTAATTGGTACATGGCAGTATAATGAAACACCTCACACTTCTGGGCTTGGTGGACCAACAAGTTTTTACAAATCTTATTTTACATGTAATGCAGACAAAACGGCTGTAACGGGTTTTAATGAATTTATTACATCCACACAACATGATTCTGGTTATGAAAACCGTACTTTTTCGGCAACCGCAACAACTTATACTTTTACTTTGCCAGATGGTACACAAGAAACAGGTAATTATGAATTCATTGATATTACACATGTTAAAATGTATTCCCCAGGAAGTAGTACTTTATTTAGAATTTACACAAAGCAAAATTTAAATACTTATGAAGTTAAATTAATTGGTAAGTGGCAATACGCAGTAACACCTCACCCTTCTGGAGTTGGAGGTTCAACAAGTTATTATAAAACTTATTTTATCTGTAATGCAGACAGAACGGCTGTAAGAGGTTTTAATGAATTTATTACTTCTACCGAACAGTATTCAGATTCTGACAATTTTACATGGTCTGCAGCAACTGCTACAACAGGCACTTGGACTTTTCCAAATGGAACCCAAGAATCGGGAAATTATGAATTTATTGATGCTACACATGTTAAAATGTATGAAACCGGAAGTACATCATTTGCAATTTATACCAAGCAATAAGTGAATTATTAAATTATGCCAAACCCATGAAATAAATAAACTTAGGGTTTGGTATAATTTGTTTTTATTATCAAATAAAAGTCAAGAAACACTTTACTTTAATGTTAAAACTAATGAGAGTTTTGATAGTTTTGGGGTGCTTTCGGATAGTGAAGAAGCGACAATTTAATATAAATTTTTAGTTTAAACTCTTCCTTTTAAAGCATTGAAAACCCAAGCGTTGGCTAAAAAACCAATTCCAACTGTAGCAAATCCCCATCCTGAACTTTCACTGTATTTGAATGCACCCAATGCAATTAGAATTAATCCCATAAGCACCATGATTAATGTTGCCCAACCCAGTACCGTATTTTTGTT
>CAIJFC010000236.1 GCA_903819815.1 uncultured Bacteroidota bacterium | reverse complement strand
ATATTTTTAATTCTAGTTTCGTCAGATGGATGCGTACTTAAAAATTCGGGTGGACTGTTACCTCCTGAATTAGCAGCCATTCGTTCCCAAAAAGAAATTGCAGTTGTTGGATCATAACCTGCAATTGCCATTAATATTAACCCTATTTTATCGGCTTCGCTCTCATGGCTTCTATTAAAAGGTAACAGGGCTCCATATTGAGTAATTCCACCGTATGCGGTCATCCAAATTTGTTTTTCTTGATCACTTTTTGAATCTATAGCGACACCTACAGCCCCTGCTCCAACTTGCTGAAGAATACCAGCACTCATTCTTTGAGCTCCATGATTTGCTAATGCATGAGCTACTTCGTGACCCATAACAACTGCCATTCCATCATCGTCTTTACAAATTGGTAATATAGCAGAATAAAAAACAATTTTACCTCCCGGCAAACACCATGCATTTACTTCTTTACTTTCAACCAATTTATATTCCCAAGAATAGTCCTTAAGGTAATCATCAAAACCATTTGCTTTTAAATATTTTTCGGCGGCCATTTTAATTTTCAATCCAATTATTTCAACACGTTTCGAATCTTTAGTGCCAATAATCACTTTATTTTCTTTAATAAAAGTTCCGTACTGCTGAAATGAAGAGGAAAACAACTCGCTATTAGAAACAAAATTCAAATTCTTTTTTCCAGTAAATGGATTTTTTGAACAGGATACTATCAAAATTGTGATAAAAATATAAGCAACCAATTGTTTTTTCATAATAGATTATTTGTTTGTAAATTACTTTAAAACAAAAGTAATTATTTTTTAATAAAATCAACAGAAAGAGAGTTTACACAATATCTTTGTCTTGTTTTAGTAGGTCCATCGTCAAAAATATGTCCCAAATGTCCTTTGCATTTAGCACATACTATTTCGGTTCGAATCATACCATGAGTTGTATCTTTTATATATTCAACTTTTCCGGGAATTGAATCGTCAAATGAGGGCCAACCACAATGCGAATTAAATTTGGAATCACTTTCAAATAACGGTTCGGCGCAGCCGCCACAAACATAAGTTCCCAATTCAAAATGCATGTTGTACTGACCTGAATTAGGAAATTCAGTTCCTTTTTGGCGAAGAATTCTAAAGCGTTCTAACCCCAATTGGTCTTTCCACTCTTGCTCTGATTTTTCAATTATTTCGTTCATTTTTTTGTTGGTATAAATTTTACAGATACTGAATTAGTACAAAAACGTTGACCTGTTTTGGTAGGTCCATCATCAAATAAATGACCTAAATGTCCTCCACATTTTGCGCAATCCACTTCGGTTCTTGTCATTCCATAACTTGAATCATTAAGATAAATAACAGATCCTTTTATGGCTTTATCAAAGGAGGGCCAACCACAATCGGAATGGAATTTAGCATCTGAATAAAAAAGTAAATTATCGCAAGCAGCACAAACATAAATACCTTTATCAAAGTTATTTACGTATTTGCCTGAAAAAGGACGCTCTGTTCCTTTTTCTCTTATAACTTCATACTCCTCAGGTGTAAGTTCTTTTTTCCACTGGGATTCTGATTTTTGAACTTCGAATTTTGTTGTTTTTTTCTGCGCTAATCCAACGCTAGAAACTGCAAATAGTAGTATTAAAAATGTGTTTTTCATAGTTGTTTAGTTATAAAATTAATGGTTTTATCAATGACTTCTTGGTTTCCTAAAATTTTACGATGACCTAAATTATTGGTTATTAATAATTCTCCGTTTTTTAAATTCGAATAGATATTTTTTGATGCCGAAACAGGTACTTCATCATCATTTTCATCATGAATCACCAAAACTGGAATAGTTATCGATTGTGCTGCAAGATACGCTGAATACGATTCCATTTCAGTGTTGTATTTCTTTTCGAAATGCTGCTGCAAATTTGTGCTAAAGTCTCGTTTTAACTCTAGTTTTGCAACAAAATCTATCAAAATATCATTCACTTTATCTCCACTTCCAATGGTGACCAATCGATTGATTTTTAATCCCAATTTAACCGCATTTAATAATGACATTCCTCCTAAAGAATGGCCAATAGCTGCGTAAAAAGGACCAAATTTCCTGTCAACTTCAGCAATTGAAGCTATAAAATCTGTCATAATTGTTGTATTTCCAGGCGATTTTCCATGTGCAGGTGCATCAAAACTGATTATTGAATAGCCCTTGGAAACTAATGCATCAGCAAATTTAACCAATTGGGTGCCCCGACCTGACCATCCATGAACCAATAGTATTTTCTTTTCGCTTGTTCCTAATTGGTACACAACAATCTCTTTATTAATTTCAGGAACTACAACTTTCGTTTGAAAACTATTGCAATCCATTTGTAATTCTCGCTTTGGGATTTTGTGTTTTATTGGTGTTGTAAATAATCTTGAAAGATACAATGTAGTCCATTTAACTGAGAAAAATTGAAGTGTTTTCCCAATATAAAATAGGATTTTAGGTACTTTTAAATGTTGGTTTTTACTAGAGCTCAAAGTAAATTATTTAGTCTATTTAAAAGATGCAATTTATAACATTATTTAATTTTATTTCGTTTACAACTGATAAATAATACTTAAAAATATAGTTATATTTGCTACCAATTAAATTTTATTTTTATGCAAAATATCATCGACCGTTTTATTAGTTATGTAATTATTGATACCGAATCGGACCCCAACTCAACAACTACTCCAAGTACAGAAAAACAATGGAATTTGGCAAATAAATTAGTTGAAGAATTAAAATCGATTGGTTTAGAAGACGTAACTATTGACAAAAACGCTTATATAATGGCTACTTTACCAAGTAATGTGAGTCATGAAGTTCCAACAATAGGATTTGTATCTCATTTTGATACGACTCCCGATTTTACAGGTGCAAATGTGAATCCACAAATTGTAAAAAATTACGATGGAAATGATATTGTCTTAAATAAAAAACAAAACATTATTTTATCACCAAAATATTTCAAAGACTTACTTCTATATAAAGGACAAACTTTAATTACCACTGATGGATTGACTTTGCTTGGCGCAGATGATAAAGCGGGAATTACAGAAATTGTTACTGCAATGGAATATTTGGTTAAAAATCCTGATATTAAACATGGTAAAATTCGAGTTGGGTTCACACCTGATGAAGAAATTGGTCGTGGCGCTCATAAATTTGATGTAAAGAAATTTGGTGCTCAATGGGCTTACACGATGGATGGAAGTCAGATTGGCGAATTAGAATATGAAAATTTTAATGCCTCTGGAGCAAAAATAACCTTTAAAGGAAAAAGTGTTCACCCAGGATATGCAAAAGGGAAAATGATCAATTCGATGTTGATTGCCAACGATTTCATCAACCAATTACCAAAAGGAGAAACACCTCAAGAAACTAAAGGTTACGAAGGTTTTTTCCACGTTCACCATTTAAATGGAAGTATCGAAGAAACGATTTTAGAGTTAATTATTAGAGACCATAGCGCGAGTAAATTCAAAAAGCGCAAAGAAACTATTCATAAAATTGCAAAAAAAATCAACAAGCAATATGCAAAACAGTTTGGAGAAGACATTTGCATAGCGGAAGTAAAAGACCAATATTTCAATATGAAAGAAAAGGTGATGCCGGTGAAATACATTGTTGACATTGCTGAAAAAGCGATGCGTGAATTAGGAATCAAACCATTAATAAAACCTATTCGTGGAGGAACTGACGGTTCACAATTGTCTTACATGGGTCTTCCTTGTCCGAATATTTTTGCTGGTGGACATAATTTTCATGGAAAATACGAATATGTTCCAGTTGAAAGCATGCAAAAAGCAATTGAAGTTATTGTAAAAATTGCGCAGTTAACCGCTACAACGGATTTCAGCAAACAGAAATAATTCTAAAAGAAAACAAATAAAAAAGGCCACGAAATACGTGGCTTTTTTATAGGAATAAAAATATCTTATTTCTTGTTTAATGAAGCAGTCATTTCCATAGAAATAGCTGAACGCTCCATTTTTAATTTTCCTGACATTGTTTCGATAACGATAGTAGTCTCGGCTAATTCAGCAATTTTTCCGTGAATACCACTTTTAGTAATAATTTTATCGCCTACTTTTAGTGCGCTTTCAAATTCTTTTTCTTGTTTAGCTCTTTTTTGTTGTGGTCTAATCATAAAGAAATAGATGACAACGAACATTAATAAAAAAGGCAATAAAGATTGTAATGATCCCATAGTTTAGTTTTTTAATTGTTATTATTCTTTAATTGAAGCAGTTATGTATAACGATTCTACCCCTGCTTTGGTATTGGTATAAATCGTAATCGATTTTTGTTGGTTTCCGTGTTTGTTAGCCGAATTAAATGAAACATCAATCTTTCCAGATTCACCCGCTTTTATTGGATCTTTTGGATATTCAGGAATAGTGCATCCGCATGAACCTACCGCTCTTGAAATAATCAAATCGGCTTGACCAGTATTTTTAAAGGTGAAAGAATTATTCACTTTTGAATCGGCTTCAATAGAACCAAAATCATGATCTTTTGATAAAAATGTCATTTCTGGATATTTACCATCGGCAGGAACAACTCTTTTTTCCATGTCTGGAATTCCTAATTGCGCTGGATTTGATATTGATGAATGTTGCGCTGAATTGGCATCTTCATTTTTCTTACAAGCTCCTAATAGTAGTAGTGAACTTATAAAAGCTAGGATAATTTTTCTTTTAATCATAATTGAAACTATTACATTAAACCTCTTCCTATTTTGTTTAATTTATTTTTAGTAGAAAATTCTTTAACAAGGTTATCCAAAATTCCGTTGATAAAAATACTACTTTTTGGTGTAGAATATTCTTTTGCAATCTCTAAATATTCATTAATGGTAACTTTTACAGGAATAGATGGAAATTTTAAAAACTCGCAAATCGCCATTTTAAGTACTATTGTATCTAACTCAGCGATACGTTCCGAGTCCCAATTGGGTGTTTTATCAACGAATTCTTTTGCAAAATCAACTTCGTTCAAGACCGTTTTTTTAAATAAGTCGGTTACAAATTCTTTGTCTTCTTCATCTTTAAAAATTTTAGGAACAGAAAACGACGAATCTTTAATTGATTTTATTGAATTCAATTGCTTAACAATATGTGTATTTACCACAGGAATATCATCTATCCAAGTTAAGTTATTGTCTTCTAAAAATTCATAGAATTTTTCATTTGGAACAATAATATCAGTAAAAACAGTGATAATAAATTGCTTGTCCTCTTCAAAATTATTAGTTTCATTTGATAGGTATTTTTTATACAAATCACTCTCTTTGACCGCTTCTGTAAGAATTTTTAAATACTCACCATTTAATTCCCAATGGTTAATTTTTCTGTCAATTAAAGCACTTTTCAACGAATTATTATTGGATAATAATTGTAAAATACTATTGTTTATGAATTTTTTGTTTGGATTTCTTTCTTGTGAAGTGGTAATGTGTTTTTGGGATGATTTTTCAATAAACAAAGCTTCTTTTTTACCAATTTCAATTAAAGAAGACAGCATGACTAGATACAAATCAAGAATATTATCAGCACTGTAAAGCAAGAATTTCTCTTGTTTTTCAATGCTATCAGAACCATTTTGATGCATCGCATATATCGATTGCATTACTTTAACGCGGATATGTCTTCTATTTAACACTTGGTAAGAACTTGTTTGATTATTATTATAAAAATCTTTGACCGTGCAAAAATAGTATTATTTTTCATAAAAAAGAGAATTTAAAATGTCATTTTACAAATAATCTTAAAATTGGCAACAGCCCTAGAATTAATTTGAAATTAAGAAATGACTTTAAAAAAATAATCCTTTAAAAGCTATATATTTGCATTCGGAATTATCCTACATGGAATTTCTAGATTAATATATAATTTTCATCACCTAATGAAAGAATTACAATACCTTAATAAGTATTTTATTAAATATAAATACCGATTCCTACTTGGTATTTTTATCACCATAATTGCTCAAATTTTTTCATTATTTACACCAAAATTAATCAGTAAATCATTTGAATCAATTGAAAGATATTCAAAATCAAATGTTGCCGATACCCTTTTAATTCGAAATGAATTATTTCACAATGTAATAATTGTAATTATAACTACTATAATTGCAGGGTTTCTAACTTTTTTGATGCGGCAAACATTAATTGTTATGTCAAGACTTATTGAATTTGATCTAAAAAATGAAGTCTTCCAACAATATGAAAATCTGAGTCAAATTTTTTACAAACAAAACCGAACTGGCGATTTAATGAACCGTATTAGCGAGGATGTTGGAAAAGTCCGAATGTATGTTGGTCCCGCAGTAATGTACACCATAAATACTTTTATTCGATTCGCAATTGTAATCGTTTATATGTACAATGTTTCTCCAGAATTAACTTTGTATACCCTACTACCATTACCTATTTTGTCGTATGCAATTTTTCAATTGAGCAAAAAAATCAATAAAAGAAGTACTGTTTTCCAACAATATTTATCTAAAATATCCAGTTTTACTCAAGAAATTTTCAGTGGAATTCGAGTTGTAAAAGCCTATTCTTTAGAACAGCAACAAGAAATAAATCTGTATAATTTATCTCTGGAAAGCAAGGAAAAAAGCATGAGTTTGGCCAAAGTTCAATCCTTATTTGGACCGTTAATGTTAGCGCTAATAGGAGTTAGTAACTTAGTGGTTATTTATTTTGGCGGTATGATGTATATTAATGGAAGCATAAAAAGTATTGGAGTTATCGCTGAGTTTATCCTTTATGTAAATATGTTAACTTGGCCTGTTGCCTCTTTGGGATGGATTTCATCTATGGTTCAAGAAGCCGAGGCATCACAAAAACGTATCAATGAATTTTTGAAAATTGTTCCTGAAATTAGAAATAATTCTAAAACCAATACCAAAATCAACGGTGAAATTTCATTTGAAGAGGTTTCATTTGTTTATGATGATACCAATATCAAAGCACTTAACACTATTTCTTTTAAAGTTAAAAAGGGCGAAACATTGGCTATTTTAGGAAAAACAGGATCTGGAAAATCGAGTATACTAACGTTAATCAGCCGTTTGTATGATGTGAGTAGCGGAAAAATTTTAATCGATGGAAAACCTATTGATTCTATAAATTTATTTGATTTAAGAAACAGCATCGCTATTGTGCCCCAAGACGCCTTTTTATTTTCCGATTCGATTAAAAACAATATTAAATTTGGTAAAGAGAATGCCACTGATGAAGAAATTATAGCCGTTGCCAAAAAAGCTGCAGTTCATGATAATATTGTAAATTTTACCAATCAGTACGATACCATTTTAGGAGAAAGAGGAATTACCTTGTCTGGCGGACAAAAACAAAGAGTTTCTATTGCCAGAGCTTTAATTAAAGATCCAGATATTTTGTTGCTTGATGATTGTTTGTCGGCTGTTGATACCGAAACCGAAGAAATTATTTTGAGTAATTTAAAAGATTACTGTCAGAATAAAACCACCATAATTGTCAGTAATCGTGTTTCATCAGCTAAAAATGCCGATACTATTATAATT
>CAIJFC010000235.1 GCA_903819815.1 uncultured Bacteroidota bacterium | reverse complement strand
TACCAATCTGGATTTATTTTTTGAACATCACCTGAAAAACCAATTAAGGAATTACAAGCAATTATTAATAGGGAAGTTCCAATTGCTTTTTTTATAGGCAATTTTGCAAAATGAACCAATGCAGGAATAATTAAAAAACCTCCGCCAGCTCCTATCAAACCAATTAATATTCCAACACAGAAAATTTGGAAAATAATAATAAATAGGTTTGTTTTATTTTCTACAATTTCTGAAGTAGGTGTTTTTAGCATCGATAAAGCTGCAAAAAACATTACTACCGCAAATAGTACCATTAAAAATAAATCCTTGGTTATAGTAAAATAACTATTTTGAATTATTATTTCTGGAATTGTATGTACAATGTATTTTCTAGTTATATAAACAGAAATCAAAGAAGGAATTGCAAATTGCAAACCGGTTTTTAAAACTACATTACCCTTTTTAAAATTAATTAATGTTCCAAATAATGATGTTATACCAACAATGAAAAGGGAATAGGAAGAAGCAATTATTGGATTAAAATTTAAAATATATACCAAAACAGGAACTGTTAATATAGATCCTCCGCCTCCGGTTAAACCAAGAACAATTCCAATCAATAGGGCACAAAAATATTCTATAAATTCAATCATCATTTGTTTAGTATGCTTCAAATTTATGAAAATATATTTGAGTAAATTCAAAACGTTTTAAATACTTTAACTAAAAATTATTAATCGTTTTGATCTATTACGAATAAATAATATTAATTTTATTTTTATGAAAAATGAATTTAGAAAAGGTTTTTATTTTAAACAATATGAAGCGCCATTTCAATCGCCATTTGATAGACTTTTTGAAGTATTTAAAGAGTTAATAACCCACACATCAGGTGATTTTGATGAGGCAATCGATTGGTTGCGAGAGTTGGATAAAGAATACAAACTAACCGACTCAAATTATACCATCGATGATTTTATAGAAGATTTAAAGAAAAAAGGATATATTCGCGAGGAACTAAAAGAAGACGGTTCGTCAGGAACTGGAATTACTGCAAAAACAGAACGGGCGATTCGCCAACAAGCTTTAGACCAGATTTTCGGCAATTTAAAGCGTTCTGGAAATGGAAATCATAAAACAAAACATACTGGAAACGGTGATGAACACACTGGGGAATTGCGAGAATTTCATTTCGGAGATGGATTAGAACAAATTTCCTTAACCGAGAGTTTGCGAAATGCACAAATTAACAATGGTGTTGAAGATTTTCAATTGACCGAAAAAGATTTAGTTGTAGAAGACACCCAATTTAAATCACAAATGAGCACCGTTTTGATGATTGACATCAGCCACAGTATGATTCTTTATGGTGAAGATCGCATTACACCCGCAAAAAAAGTGGCAATGGCATTGGCCGAATTAATCACAACGAGATACCCAAAAGATACCTTAGATATTTTGGTTTTTGGAAATGATGCATGGACAATTGCAATTCGTGATTTGCCTTATTTGAAAGTTGGTCCCTATCATACTAATACAGTCGCTGGTTTGCAATTAGCAATGGATTTACTGAGAAGAAAGCGAAACACCAACAAGCAAATTTTTATGATTACCGATGGTAAACCGAGTTGTGTTCGTGAAAAAGATGGAGAATATTACATGAACAGCAACGGATTAGACGAATACATTGTAAATAAATGCTACAGTCAAGCGCAACAAGCTAGGAAATTACACATTCCAATAACGACTTTTATGATTGCAAATGATCCGTATTTACAAAAATTTGTCAATCGATTTACAGAAGAAAATCAAGGAAAAGCTTTTTATACGGGATTAAAAGGGCTTGGAGAAATGATATTTGAGGATTATGAAACAAATAGAAAAAAGAGAATTAAATAGAACGATAATTTACCAATATGAAAATAGATACCATTACTACTTTAGGAGAATTAAAAGCCGCAGGTTACCTAAGTAAAAGTATAAAAGACGAATTACGAAATAATCTTAGGGAAAAAATAAAATCAGGAAAACCAGTATTTGAAGGTGTTCACGGATTTGAAAACACCGTTATTCCAGAATTAGAACGTGCTATATTATCGCGTCACAATATTAATTTATTAGGCCTTCGTGGTCAAGCCAAAACAAGATTAGCGCGTTTAATGATTGAATTGTTAGACGAATACATGCCCATTGTTGGCGGTTCTGAAATTAATGACGATCCATTGAAACCAATATCTCGTTTTGCAAAAGATTTAATTGCTACTGAAGGCGATAAAACTTCAATTCATTGGGTTCACAGAAGTGAAAGATTTTTCGAAAAACTCGCAACACCTGATGTTACAGTGGCCGATTTGATTGGTGATGTAGACCCGATAAAAGCTGCAAACTTGAAATTATCCTATGCCGATGACCGTGTAATTCACTTTGGAATGATTCCAAGAGCCAATCGTTGCATATTTGTAATCAACGAATTACCTGATTTACAAGCTCGTATTCAAGTGGCATTGTTCAATATTTTGCAAGAAGGCGACATTCAAATTCGAGGTTTTAAATTAAGAATGCCTTTGGATATGCAATTTGTTTTTACAGCAAATCCAGAAGATTTCACTAATCGAGGAAGTATAGTTACCCCTTTGAAAGATAGAATTGGTTCGCAAATTCTAACGCATTATCCTGAAACAATTAAAATAGCAAGAACAATTACGGAACAAGAAGCTAAGTTGGATTTGCTTCAAAGCGATGCCGTATATGTTCCTTCATTAGCCAAAGATTTGTTAGAGCAAATTAGTTTTGAAGCTCGTGAAAGTGAATATATTGACAATAAAAGCGGGGTAAGTGCCAGAATGAGTATTACCGCTTTTGAGAATTTGTTGAGCACTGCTGAACGTCGTGCATTAAAATCTGGAATCGATAAAACCTCCGTTAGATTATCCGATTTTATGGGAATTATTCCGGCAATTACTGGAAAAGTTGAATTGGTTTACGAAGGGGAGCAAGAGGGAGCAGCAGTTGTAGCGCAACATTTAATTGGCGATGCAATCCACACCTTTTTTCCAGCGTATTTCCCGAAGATTGAAAAATTGGAAAAGCAAGATGAAAAAACAGCTTATTCTGATTTAATAGAATGGTTTTTTACTGAAAGTGGTTTTGAATTATTAGATGATTGTTCTGATGAGGAATATAAAACTATATTAGATGCGATTACACCGCTATCCATTTTAATAAAAAAATACCAACCGCAACTAGCAAAAGAGGATGTCTATTTTATGAAAGAGTTTATTTTATGGGCATTAGTAGAGTATCATAAATTAAGTAAAGATAGAATTTCTCAAGGGTATCAATTCAGTGATATGTACGGAAATTATATTAATAAATTGTAATAAAAAAGGGGTTTAAACAGTAGTTTAACCCCCTTTTTTATTATATATAACT
>CAIJFC010000234.1 GCA_903819815.1 uncultured Bacteroidota bacterium | reverse complement strand
TTCATAATGGCTTTTTTCAGTCAGCAAATATAAGAGAATTGTATTTTACGAGTGGGGAAATACCAAATAAATTAACATGAATTTCAAGTTTTGATAGTTTTTGGGCGTGCCCTCGTTTAGAACGTTCAAGAGAATATCAAAATCCTATTTAAACTCGGTCGTGCTGTTCATTTCAATCTCTTGCTCCACTATGTTGCGCAACAGGATTTCCATTTCCATCACTCACGCAAAATTTTGGGGATTAAATTTTAGTTTTTCTAAAATTGTTAATTATATAATTGTTAATAAAATGTCCTACTTTGTTAGGATTTTTTATTTTTAGAATCTTGCCAACCAACTTATCTGAGTATCTTTGCATCAGTTTAACTATAACTCACACAATGATACCCAACACCCAACAATTAAACGATTTAACAATCCAAGTTAGAAGAGACATTCTTCGAATGGTACATGCAGTAAATTCAGGTCATCCTGGGGGTTCTTTAGGTTGCGCCGAATTTATCGTAGCCTTGTACCAAAGTATCATGAACAGAAAAGATACTTTCAATATGGACGGAATTGGCGAAGATCTTTTCTTCCTTTCCAATGGTCATATTTCACCTGTTTTTTACAGCGTTTTAGCCAGAAGTGGTTATTTTCCTGTTGCTGAATTAGCCACTTTCAGAAAAATAAATTCCAGATTACAAGGACATCCAACTACTCATGATAATTTACCAGGGATTAGAATGGCATCGGGTTCATTAGGTCAAGGTTTATCTGTTGGAATTGGTGCAGCTTTATCAAAAAAACTAAACGGTGATAAAAACCTAGTTTATACTTTACATGGCGATGGGGAATTGCAAGAAGGTCAAAACTGGGAAGCCATTATGTATGCCTCTGCTTATAAAGTGGACAATTTAATTGCTACAATCGACCTTAACGGCAAACAAATTGACGGATCTACCGATGAGGTTTTACCAATGGGAAGTATTCGCGCCAAATTTGAATCGTTCGATTGGGACGTATTAGAAATTAAAGAAGGGAATAACATTGAAGCTATTATCGCTGGAATGCACGAAGCCAAATCAAGAACTGGAAATGGAAAACCGGTTTGTGTTTTATTGCATACCGAAATGGGGAATGGGGTTGATTACATGATGTACAGTCACGCTTGGCATGGAAAAGCGCCAAATGATGAACAATTAGAAACAGCATTGGCTCAAAACCCTGAAACCTTAGGAGATTACTAAAAATGAAAAAATCTATCCTAGTTTTATTTCTAACTTTTTGTCAATTTAGTTTTAGTCAGGAATATCGTTTTGATAGCTATTATTTTTATAATTCTAAAGATGGGGATCGGTTTTTTATGATTAATTCTAATGATGAAAGCTATTTTTTGTGGGGTTATGGGACCAATGAATTGATGTATGGTAATATTATTGATTTTAAAAAGAAGGAAATTCATCATTTAAGTGTTACTAATGTAGAGACCGATTTAGAATTTAATTATGAATATTCATTAAAAGGAATTTCAGGACCTTTAGAAAAATCAAATATAATTTTTGATTCATCAAAAGTGGATATAGATAGCTTACAAACAAGCTACATTTATAAGAAATTTAAAGTTTCTTCAAGAGGGAAACGAAAATATTTAGGAGAAATTGAAGTGCAGTATGACAATAGCGATTTTGTATTTCATGCCATTACTTTAAAAATTTTCTCACATCACTTTTTTAATGTAAACGAAATTAAGAACTTGGGTAATAAATTGCCAATAAAATTCAATATTAACAATAATGATGGAAAAGTGATTAATTTCAATTTGACAAAAAAACAAAAAATCAATGCGTTACTTACTATAAGTAATGAACAAATAAATTTTAAATAATGAAAAAATATACCAACACAGGAAGTAAAGATACCCGTTCTGGTTTTGGAGCAGGAATGACAGAATTAGGACGAACCAATGAAAAAGTAGTTGCGCTTTGTGCCGACTTAATTGGGTCTCTAAAATTTGATGATTTTAAGAAAAATCACCCAGAGCGTTTTTTCCAAATCGGGATTGCTGAAGCAAATATGATCGGGATTGCTGCTGGTTTAACTATTGGTGGTAAAATTCCATTTACTGGTACATTTGCTAATTTCTCCACTGGAAGAGTTTACGATCAAATTCGTCAATCGGTAGCCTACTCTGATAAAAATGTAAAAATTTGTGCTTCGCATGCCGGATTAACTTTAGGTGAGGATGGGGCAACTCACCAAATTTTAGAAGACATTGGATTAATGAAAATGTTACCAGGAATGACTGTAATTAACACTTGTGATTACAATCAAACTAAAGCGGCAACTATAGCAATTGCAGATCATCACGGTCCTGTTTATTTGCGTTTTGGTCGTCCTGTAGTACCTAATTTCATGCCAGTTGATGAACCATTTGCAATTGGAAAAGCAATTGTTTTAAATGAAGGAACCGATGTTACTATTGTAGCTACGGGACACTTAGTTTGGGAAGCGTTATTGGCAGCTGAAGCCCTTAATGAAAAAGGAATTTCTGCTGAGGTGATTAATATTCATACTATTAAACCATTGGATGAAGCAGCGATTTTAAAATCATTGGCTAAAACAAAATGTATTGTTACTGCTGAAGAACACAATATTTTAGGAGGATTAGGAGAAAGTGTAGCACGAGTATTGTCATCAAATCATCCTGCACCTCAAGAATTTGTTGCGGTACACGATTCATTTGGCGAAAGCGGAACTCCAGCACAATTAATGGAAAAATACAAATTGAACAATCAAGCGATTGTGGAAGCCGTTGAAAAAGTAATCGCTAGAAAATAAGCTAGATTTTTAATTAGCATAAAAAAACCTTTCAATTGAAAGGTTTTTTTTATTTAGAATAAGTATTTGACTTCTTTTTTTATATAGGATAAAGCCACACTAGATGGCGATTGCTTGTCCATTAAATCATTCATAATCACTTCTCGAAGATTATTCGCCGTTTCAATAGAATCACTCATATTGGCTCTACGTATCATTTGAATAGTAGCATTTTTAGAAGTAACAATTACGGTCCAGCATTCATCAGACATGTAAATTTGTTGCGTTAAATTGTGTTCAAACTCTTGCTCGATATTTGAAATCAACAAATTTACGTAATCGTTTTTATCTTCAGAATTAGGAGAAATTCGTATTAATAATTTCCCAGGATTTATTCTTTCTAAAAACAAAGTCATTCTTTCAAAAGCCTGCAAGCGCAAAGGTAATGCGTCTTTTTGAGTGTCTTTATTCAATAAATACCTGCGTCTCCCTTCTTCGTTTTTAGTGTGTAAGTTGAAAAAATAATAGGCTACAAAACCAGTTATAACAGCGGGTAAAGTATAACTTAATAATTCGATAAATTTGGTACTATCCATCTTGTTGATTTATTTTAAAAGGCAAAAGTAAATAATTGTTTCTTACTTTATTCATATTATTTAAAAATTATAATATATCGTTTTTATTGATTAGATTTGAATTCTTAAACCCATATAAATAAATGCATTATGAAAAAAACACTACTATTTTACTTTTTGATTATTACAAATGTGGTTGGTTTTTCGCAATCTACAAGTCTAACGGTATTTGATCGTATTTTATTTTATGATGGTTATGCAGCTCTTGTAAATCAACCAGTTCCAACTGGTATAATTCGTCATAGAAACGATTTGTATGCTAAAAAACTAACTTCGAGTCAATTGGCTTCCTTTGGAGATGCAATGACTTTAAACGTAACTATTAATGCCGATTGTGATAATTACGATAGAATTGGAAATGTAAATATCGCATTAGTTCCTAAAAATGCTACTACCTACAATCCAAATACCGTTCAAAGAATAGAATTAGGTAGATTTATCACCCCGTTTATGAATAAAAATATTCCACCAAACCTAGTTCCTTATACTTTCAACATTGATAATATGACTTTGATTTTCAAAGATCCTGCACTAAATGCAATCTATGATTTTTGGATGGAACTAGAAGTTTTTGGCGTTCCTTATGCGGCTCAAACACAAATTGAAGGTTGTGCCGGAATTAATAGTGTTTTTTATGGTACAGTCGAAATCGTTTCTAATATTTATCCCCCAGTTACAAGCGGTAACGTGTTACTTCCTTTAAATTTTAAAAACAACCTAAATAATTATCAAGCTGGTGCTTCTGATGCAATTGGCCAAACGGTCAGAACAATTGCTTTTAATTTACCAAACGATGTTGTTGGGGCGAGTTTCTATTTAATAAATTCTAATCATGGTTCAAATACCAACGGAGAAGAGTACAATAGAAGGTATCATTACGTTTATTTTGACGATATGACCAACCCAATATTAACCTACAGGCCAGGTGAAGCTACTTGCGAACCCTACCGAGTTTTCAATACACAAGGAAATGGAATTTATAGTGCATCTCCTCGAACCAACGCCCAATGGCAGTCATTTAGCAATTGGTGTCCAGGGGCAAAAATACCTTTAAGAAAGATAAATTTAGGTACTGTTTCGGGAGGAAGTCATACTTTTAGATTAAGTGTTCCAACAGCTGTATTTGTTGGAGGTGAAGGTTATTTTCCGGTTTCTTTATACTTGCAAGCAATTAATACGGCCTTGGGTTTAGATCCTATTTCTAAGGTTGAATATTCCATTTATCCGAATCCTACAACCGATCGTATTACTCTAGAAACTTCTGATGCAATTAAAAAAATCACTATATCAAATGGTTTAGGACAAGTAGTTTACGAAGGTAATTCAAAACAAATTTCAATATCAAATTTTTCGAATGGATTGTATTTGATGAAAGTTGCCTTTGAAAACGGTTGCAATGTTACTGAAAAAATCATAAAAAAATAATTGTTTTAAATAATACATGGAGTTCCCAGTACTAGTATTATGCGTAGCAGCCTTTTTGGCGGGTTTTATTGATGCAATTGTTGGTGGCGGAGGATTAATTCAAACCCCCATGGGAATCATTTTATTGCCAAGCCTTCCCGTTTCAACAGTTATAGGAACTCTAAAAATCCCATCATTTAGTGGAACTTTTTTTGCTGCAATTCAGTATTTGAAGAAAATTGAAATGAATTGGAAACTACTCATTACCATGATGATTTTAGCAGTTCCATCCGCATTTTTAGGTTCTACATTGTTAGTGTATATGAGTAATGATTTTATGAAACCTTTACTTTTAGTAATTCTATCATTATTGTTCATTTACACCTATGTAAAGAAAAATTTTGGAATACATTCTGATATTTCTCACTCTCCAAAACAACAACTATTTTATGCCGTTTTAATTTCTTTTTTTATAGGGTTTTATGATGGTTTTATCGGACCAGGAACGGGCAGTTTCTTGGTATTGGCATTTGTAATAATTCTAGGATTTGATTTTCTGCAAGCTTCGGCAAATGCTAAAATGGTCAATTTGGCAACCAATTTTGGCTCGATTTGTTTGTTTATTAGTAAAGGTAAAATAATATGGATGATTGCAATTCCAATGGCAATATGTAATGCTCTAGGAGGTTATATAGGCGCTAAACTAGCAATTAACAAAGGAAATAAATTCATTAGAATTTTCTTTCTAGTTGTCGTTTTAGGTACTTTATTCCGATTTGCCTACGATGTTTTCCAAGCAAAATAATCGATGTGAAAATATCTTAAAATTGTTAAGATATAGTTTGTTTTCATAACTAAATCCTCATTCTAAATTCTTATTTTTGTATTCCTATAAATCTAAAAATGCAAAAATACATTAGCCAACTTAATGCTGCACAACAAGAGCCAGTTCTCCAAAAGGACGGGCCTATGATTATTATTGCTGGTGCTGGTTCGGGAAAAACACGCGTTTTAACCATTAGAATTGCATATCTAATGAGTTTGGGTGTAGACGCTTTTAGTATTTTGGCATTAACATTCACGAACAAAGCAGCTCGTGAAATGAAAAAAAGGATTTCAGATATCGTTGGAACCAATGAAGCAAAAAATCTTTGGATGGGAACTTTTCACTCTGTTTTTGCACGAATTCTTCGATCTGAATCTGATAAACTAGGGTATCCTTCCAATTTTACTATTTATGACACCCAAGATTCGGTAAGGTTAATCTCTGCTGTTATTAAAGAAATGCAACTGGATAAAGACATCTACAAACCAAAACAAGTTTTAAGTAGAATTTCTTCTTATAAAAATAGTTTGATTACTGTAAAGGCCTATTTCAATAATCCGGAATTGATGGAAGCTGACGCGATGTCTAAAAAACCTCGATTAGGAGAAATTTATCAAAATTATGTGGAGCGTTGCTTTAAAGCGGGAGCCATGGATTTTGACGATTTGCTGTTAAAAACGAATGAATTGCTTACTCGTTTTCCGGAAGTTTTGGCAAAATACCAAGACCGTTTTAGATATATTTTGGTGGATGAGTACCAAGATACCAATCATTCTCAATATTTAATTGTCCGAGCTTTATCAGATAAATTTCAGAATATATGTGTGGTAGGTGATGATGCGCAAAGTATTTATGCTTTCCGTGGGGCCAACATCAATAATATTCTGAATTTTCAGAAAGATTATGATGGTGTTAAAACCTATCGGTTGGAACAAAACTATCGTTCTACTAAGAATATAGTTGAAGCTGCCAATTCTATCATTGAAAAAAACAAAACCAAATTAGATAAAATCGTTTGGACAGCAAATGATTCTGGATCTAAAATTAGAGTGCATCGAAGTTTAACCGATGGGGAAGAAGGCCGTTTTGTAGCTAGCACCATTTGGGAGCAAAAAATGCAAAACCAAATGATGAATGGGCAATTTGCTATTTTATACCGAACCAATGCGCAATCTCGAGCTATGGAAGATGCGCTTCGAAAAAGAGATATTCCGTATCGTATTTATGGTGGTTTGTCTTTTTATCAAAGGAAAGAAATTAAAGATGTATTGTGTTATTTGCGTTTGATTATCAATCCAAAAGACGAAGAAGCATTAATTCGTGTGATCAATTATCCCGCTAGAGGAATTGGTGATACTACCGTTGAAAAATTAACTATTGCTGCCAATCATTACAAGCGTTCAATATTTGAAGTAATGCAAAATATTGATAAAATTGATTTAAAACTGAATTCTGGAGCGAAGCAAAAATTGACCGATTTTGTTACAATGATTCAGAGTTTTCAGGTTATAAATGAAAATCAAGATGCGTTTTATATTGCCGATCATGTGGCGAAGAAAACAGGATTAGTTCAAGAATTGAAAAAAGATGGAACTCCTGAAGGTATTGCTAGAATTGAAAATATAGAAGAGCTATTAAACGGTATGAAAGATTTTACCGAAGGGCAAAAAGAAATTGATGGCGCTCGTGGTGCTTTAGCCGAATTTATGGAAGATGTGGCTTTGGCAACCGATTTAGATAAAGACACTGGCGATGATGATCGCGTAGCATTAATGACCATTCACTTAGCAAAAGGATTGGAATTTCCAACAGTTTTTGTCGTTGGAATGGAGGAAGATTTGTTTCCAAGTGCAATGAGTATGAGTACTCGAAGCGAATTGGAAGAAGAACGTCGCTTGTTTTACGTAGCATTAACTCGGGCAGAACACCAAGCGTATTTGACCTATGCACAATCGCGTTACCGTTGGGGAAAATTGACAGACAGTGAACCTTCTCGATTTATTGAAGAAATTGACGGTCAATATTTGGAATATTTAACCCCTGAAGAAAATAATTACCGTTACAAACCAATGATTGATAGCGATATTTTTGGAGATGTCGACAAATCAAAATTGCGTTTGGCTAAGCCAATAGGAGGAACGACTCCGAAACAATATGGCGATGAGCAACCAGCATCCGTTAGGAAGTTAAAACCAATGAATTCAAATGCTTCTTCGGGTGCAGCCAATTTATTTGATAACAAATTAACCATTGGAAATGTCGTAATGCATGAGCGTTTTGGTAAAGGTGAAGTAATCAATTTAGAAGGAGTAGGTGCCGATAAAAAAGCCGAAATCAAATTTGAAGTGGGAGGAATTAAGAAGTTATTACTGCGTTTTGCAAAATTAGACGTAATCGGGTAAAAGCAATTTACTTAAATCCTAAATCTAATTTCTTAAATCATAGATCTTTCATGGCTCAATTCATAAAAATTTACGAAAACAACCCCAACGAAGTCGCTGTTAAAAAAGTAGTTGAAGTATTAAAAAATGGAGGTTTGGTGATATACCCCACCGATACCGTTTATGGTTTGGGTTGCGATATTACGAATACAAAAGCATTGGAACGCATTGCAAAAATCAAAGGAGTGAAGTTGGAGAAAGCCAATTTCTCATTTATATGCTCCGATTTAAGTCACATTTCAGATTATATTAAACAAATTGACACTTCAACATTTAAAATTCTAAAAAGAGCTTTACCAGGTCCTTACACTTTCATTCTCCCAGGAAATAATAATTTG
>CAIJFC010000233.1 GCA_903819815.1 uncultured Bacteroidota bacterium | reverse complement strand
AATTGATCCTATAAAATTTATGGGTACTTCTTTGCAATTTTCGTATTGAGTTATATAATTATCAACGAATATCTGCATGTCTTTTCTAACTAATTTCTGACAATATTCTTCGGCTTTATGTAAGATTAAGAATTTAGCAAATGTCGCCATATAAGCATTTGGATTTGGCTCTTTATATAGATTGTGTTTAATTACATCAGCATCTAAATCGTAGGTTTTTGCAAATTCAGCAGCCAAATTAACTGGCATTTTACTAAAATAAAAATCCCGAATAAGTTGTCGTCCAAATTGGTTTCCACTACAATCATCCATAGCAATATAGCCTAAAGATTGTACCTTTTGGTGTAATATTTGACCATCAAAATAACTACAATTTGAACCGGTTCCTAAAATACAAACTATGGCTTTTTCATTTTTTGGTGTTGTTGCATAAACCGCAGCATAGGTGTCTTCGTGAACTACTATTGCAGCATTTGGAAAATACTCTTGAAATACACCATGTAAAAAATCTTTCATTCTATCGGTTCCGCATCCTGCACCATAAAAGAACAAATGAGTTACATTGTCTTTGTTTAAGGAAATATCAAAACGATCATTAACACGAGATATAATTTCCTCTTTGTTAAGAACTTCTGGATTTAATCCCAATGTTTGTGTAGTAAACAAAACTTTTCCGTTTTCGTCAATTGAAATCCAATCGGCTTTTGTAGATCCACTATCAACTAATAATTTCATATAAATTGGTTTTACCATTATTAAATTAGACAAAAAAACCCCAATAAATGGGGTTTTTATATAAAATAAATATTATTTTAAATTGGAGATATGGACAGATAAATCAATTAATTTACTTGAATAACCATATTCATTATCGTACCAAGAAATGATTTTGAAAAAAGTAGAATTCAAACCAATTCCTGCTTTGGCATCTACAATTGAAGTTCTAGAATCAGAAACAAAATCTTGAGAAACTACCGCATCTTCAGTATATCCTAAAATTCCTTTCATAGAAGTTTCAGAAGCATTTTTCAATACCGCCATAATTTCATCGTATGAAGTTTCTTTAGCTAATTTAACTGTTAAGTCAACCACAGAAACGTCTGTTGTAGGAACACGCATTGACATTCCAGTTAATTTTCCATTTAAATCAGGTATCACCATTCCTACTGCTTTTGCAGCTCCAGTTGAAGATGGAATAATATTACACGAAGCAGCACGACCACCTCTCCAATCTTTTCTTGATGGACCATCACATGTCATTTGTGTAGAAGTTGTTGCATGAACTGTTGTCATTAACCCTTCTAAAATTCCAAAATTATCATGGATAACTTTAGCTAATGGAGCCAAACAGTTGGTTGTACAAGAAGCATTTGAAACTACTGTATCAGTCGCTTTTGCTTTATCGTGGTTCACTCCCATTACAAACATTGGCGCATCCGCTGATGGTGCAGAAATAATAACTTTTTTTGCTCCACCTTTAATATGACCTTGAGCTGTTTCTATAGTGGTAAAAAAACCAGTACATTCCGCCACTACATCTACTCCTACTTCATCCCATTTTAAATTTGCAGGTTCTCTTTCAGCCGTTATTCTAATGTGTTTGTCGTTAACGAATAATTTACCATCTACAACTTCCACTTTTCCAGCAAAACGACCATGAACTGAATCGTATTTTAACAAATAAGCCAAGTGATCTACATCTAATAAATCATTGATTGCTACTACTTCAACATTATCTCTATTGTATGATTCTCTAAATACAATTCTTCCAATTCTTCCAAAACCGTTAATTCCTAATTTTACTGTTGACATTTTTTTTTAAGCTTTAGGCAATAAGTACGCTACTTTATGCCGGTTATATATTGATTAATTTATTTATGTTGACATTATATCTGAAACTCTCAATAATTCTTTATCAATCTCAGTATTCCCTTTAATGGCTTGTTCTAATGGGGTTAAAGTAATTTTGTCCCCTAAAATACCCACCATAAAATTTGATTTTCCTTCTAATAAGGATTCCACTGCTTTTACTCCTAACCTACTTGCTAGAACACGATCAAAACAAGAAGGTGAACCGCCTCTTTGCATATGACCTAAAACTGAAACCCGAACTTCATATTCAGGCATATTAGCTTCTACATAATCTTTTAGTTCAAAAACATTTTTACCCATTTTATCTCCTTCAGAAATTACAACTATACTT
>CAIJFC010000232.1 GCA_903819815.1 uncultured Bacteroidota bacterium | reverse complement strand
TTCCTTGCAAAAAAGAAATTACACTGTCAATCGTTTTTATATATTCGTTCCAAAGTGAAAAAATACGTTGCGAATTTTCCGAATAGTTTTCAATTCCCCCTTTGGGGGTTAGGGGGCCTAGTCCATCCTTCGAAAATAATTCTAAAATCACTTCAATCCCCAAATCAGCTTGAACCGTAGGAACTTCAAGCGTATTCAAAAAACCTTTGATATATGCAGAAGCTGGATAAGGCGTGTTCAGTTGCGTGAACGGCGGAGTGATAATAAAAACGTTGTTTTCCAATTAATTTGTTTTTGACAAAAATAACTAAAATAAAACGAACTCAATAATCAAATTTCAAAACCCATTAGTCTATAAATAATTAAGTTTGATCTAGGTTATTATTAAAAAATTTTATTATTTTTTTCTTTTTGCCACGAATTTTCAAATAGCTAAAAAAGGGAGAAATTAGTTCATCTTTGATGATCCCGAATTCTCGGGACCAATTAAATCGTAAAATGAATTGTAAAAAATTCGAAAATTCGTGGTAAAATTATTATAACTTAAATTACACCTTAACGATTAAGCTTATTTCTTAGTTTGAATTTGAATCCAATTTAATATTTCAGTCAATGCCAAAGGTGAAAATGTTTGTTCGATTTCTGAATATTCTTGAGGTGCACCCGTTTTGCATTCTTGAAATAAATGATTCAAATTTGGTAATTCTTTTATAGTAACTTTCTTATTTCCTCCTTTTGTAAGGGCATTATTTATTGCCTCTAAATTTACTTTTGATGGAACTTGCATGTCTTTATCTCCATTTAATGCTAATACGGGGCATTTAACTTTTTCTAAAGCCAAAGCGGGATTGTATTTAATAAAAAATTGCATCCAAGGGCTAGTTATTTGGCTTACTTGCCTATCTATAAAGTCAGATTCGGTAATCCCATCTGGAATTTTATCCTTTGAATCTGCCTTAATTGATTTAGTTATCAATTCTGTTATATCTTTTTTCATTTGATCTGAATTCGTAGCTTTTTTTACCATTCCAAAAACTTCTGTATTTGCAATTTTTGATTTTTTTAAGTCTGCTTCAGATATTCCCGAAGCGCTACCAATCAATTCTTGTTGTAACAATAATAGTTCATCACCCGGAATTCCAGTTCCTGCTAATAATATTATAAACGATACATTTTTTGATTTATTAGCTACCATTGGAGCAATGATTCCACCTTCGCTATGACCAATTAATCCTATTTTCTTTTGGTCTATTTCTTTTCTTGTTTTTAAAAATTCTAAAGCTGCTTCTACATCTGTGGCAAAATCTAATGTTGTTGCCGTTTTGAAATTCCCTTTAGAAGAGGCCGTCCCTCTATCGTCAAATCGAAAAACGGCAATTCCGTTTTTGGTTAAATAATCAGCAATTAGTAAAAAGGGTTTGTGTCCTAATAACTCTTCGTCTCTATTTTGAGCGCCACTTCCGGTTATTAATATTACAGCCGGAAAAACACCCTCTTTTGTGGGTAATGATAAAGTTCCTGCAAGATTTATATTTGCACCCTTATTTTCAAAAACAACCTCTTCTGTGTAATAGGAATACGGTTTTTGAGGTTCTTGTGGGCGTTTAATTATTTCTTTTTCTACTTTTCCTTTCGATAAATTCATCGGAAAAGTTTGTCCGGATTGTTTAAAATTTCCAATGATACTTCCATCAGAACCTAAAACACCTTCGTATTCAATTCCGGCATTTGCAATAGCAATTTTCAACTTCAAATTCTCAAAATTAGTTGTTGTAACCGGGATTCCAAATGCTTTTTGATCAGGACTATCCATTTTTGAAGAAAACCCATTTTCGGTTTTATTGATATGAAAAACCAAACTCAATTGCATTCCTTGAACTTTTAATATTCCGTTCCAAGTACCTGTAATATCTTGACTAAAAACAGTTAAAATTGAGCAAAATACTAAAATAAATGTGATAATTTTTTTCATGTAAAATTTGATTTTTGAGTTTCTTATAAATTGGGTAAAAATAAATTATTAGTAAATTAAAATTAAAGTGGTAAATCTTAAAAAAATTGAGGTTTTCAAAACATTTAAACTCAAAATTACAGTTCCTATTCAGCTATTAAGCCAAAATATTAATTCTATTATTGTCTAAATACTCTTGCAAATATCTAATTACTAATATGAATACACAACAAATTGTATTGCTTTTTTTGTAATTTAGCAAAAAATAAATTTTCTATGCCAACAGATTGTATCAGCTATCAAAATTCAGGATATTTCACTCCTATGATGAATGATTATTTAAATCAGGAATCCAGCTTGCAATCATTTTATAATCGATTCCCAATAATTGAAAATTTCGAAAATCAGATTAAGGAAAAACAGCAAAATTTCAATTCGAACATTAGAGAAATAGTGGTGACTGTTTTAAATGAACAATATGAAAACATTTCAGTATCGGAATTAACTAAGAACAATATTGCCTCAATTTTAGAAGAAAATACATTCACAATTACCACTGGTCATCAGCTAAATTTATTCACTGGGCCTTTATATTTTTTATATAAAATAATTTCAACCATTAAATTAACTGAGGAATTAAAGATAAAATATCCTAACTATAATTTTGTTCCTATTTATTGGATGGCAACAGAAGACCACGATTTTGAAGAAATAAATTACTTTAATTTTAAAGATAAGAAATTCAAATGGAACAAAGAAAGTACTGGACCAGTGGGAAGATTATCAACTGAAGGACTTCAAGAAATACTATCAATTTTTGAAAAAGAATTAGGGTCAGGTTCGAATGCCATCGAAATAAAAAAACTGTTTGAAAGCGCTTATGCGAATATAGATACGTTAGCAAATGCCACTCGTAAATTGGCGAATGAACTATTTGGATCCTACGGTTTGGTAATCATAGATGCTGATAATTCTCAATTAAAAAGACAATTTATTCCTTATATCAAAGAAGAGTTATTACAAAACACCTCTTATAAAAAGGTTAGCGAAACATTGGTTGAACTAAAAAAATATCCAACGCAAGTAAATCCTCGAGAGATAAATCTGTTTTATATAGAGGATAATTTACGTGAACGAATATTATTTGAAGAGGGTGTTTTCAAAATAAACAATACCAAAACTACCTTTTCACAAAATGGATTATTAGAATTATTAGAAACAAAACCTGAAAAATTTAGCCCCAATGTAATTCTAAGACCTTTATATCAAGAAGTAATTTTACCAAATTTAGGTTACATTGGCGGCGGTGGAGAAATTGCGTATTGGCTAGAATTAAAAACAACATTTGAAGCTTATAAATGCACCTTTCCTATTTTATTATTAAGAAATTCAGCCCTTTTAGTTTCCAAAAAACAAAAGGATAAAATGGAAAAACTGCAACTGAATTGGGAGCAATTATTTGCAAAACAAGAGGCTTTAATTAATAGCAAAGTAAACGAAATAGCTGAAATTCCAATTGATTTTTCAGAGCAGAAAATTGCATTGCAAAAGCAATTCTCAGATTTACATACCATTGCAAATCAAACCGATAAATCTTTTTTGGGAGCGGTAAAAGCGCAAGAAGCTAAGCAAATAAAAGGATTAGAGAATTTAGAAAAGCGATTTTTGAAAGCTCAAAAAAAGAAATACGAATTGGAATTAAATCGAATCACCAACTTGCAAAATGAACTATTCCCAAATCAAAGTTTGCAAGAAAGACATGCTAATTTTTCAGAATTTTATTTGGAAACAGGAAAAGCACTGATTTCAAATTTATATAATGAATTAAAACCTTTAGATAATAATTTTACGATTCTAACATTATAGACAGATAATAATTGGAATTCGTTAAAAATATCTTATTTTTGCAAAAAATTTATAAAAAACAAAATGGCTACAAATAGAACATTTACAATGATTAAACCAGATGCTGTTGCAAACGGACACATCGGGAACATTTTAGCAATGATTACCAACGGAGGTTTTAAAATTGTCTCTTTGAAATTAACTCAATTAACTGTGGCTGATGCTCAAGCATTTTATGCTGTTCACGCTGCAAGACCTTTCTACGGAGAATTAGTAGAATTTATGTCAAGAGGACCAATTGTTGCTGCAATATTAGAAAAAGAAAACGCAGTTGAAGATTTTAGAGTGTTAATTGGCGCTACCAATCCTGCTGATGCTGCTGAAGGTACCATAAGAAAAGCGTATGCTACTTCTATTGGAGAAAATGCCGTTCACGGTTCTGATAGCGACGAAAATGCTGCAATAGAAAGTGCATTCCACTTTGCTGGAAGAGAGCAATTCTAATCGAATTCTTATAAAATATAAAATCCCGTTTCAATGAAACGGGATTTTTTTTTTGCTCTAAGGGTTAATTATCTGAGAATTATATTTTTTACTAGTTCGCGTTTTAATTCTTCATTTATCATGGAAATAATCTTAGATTTTCCATGACTCAATTCTTCTCTCAAAACAGAAGAAGACAATTCAACATACAAAGTTTCCCCTTTTAAAGTTACATTTTTAGTATAACTATTGACTCCATTTCCCATTAATGAAACCCACGCTTCTTTTACAGAAATTTGATCAATTCCAGGTTGTAGTTTATTGTTCTGGATGATTTCTTTTAAAACATCACCAATTGAACTTTCGTTATTTAGTCGTTTTGCCATCTCCTAAAATATTTATTGGTGCAGCTTTTTTGTAATGATAGGCTGCTTTTGACGCGTTTATAACAATTAACTTATCTTTAGAAATGGCTTCAATTTTTTCTTTCCATTTTGCAAAAGGAGTGCTGTAATTGATATAGGCCTCCTCATTTTCAAAAGTAATTTTTATTTTTTCTAATTGATTATTAACTAAAAAACGACCATCCAATTGCGGCATTACTTTCTTCCTAAAGCCTACATTTTCTTTTATTTGAAAGTAATCATACGCTTCATTATAGGTGTATTGTTTTTTAGAACCATTAGAAAAAACTACCTTTTCAATTTCCCAATAGCCATTTAAATTAACAATATCATTGGAAGTCACTTTTTGTTGACAAGCTGAAATTAGTATTAAAATAGCAATTGAAATAATTTTTTTCATTTTATTGTAATTTATACAAATTTACTTTTTTATAGCTTTTAAACTCTAATTTATTTTTAAAAATCCAACTTCATTTAAACTTTTTTATATTTGTAACAACAAAGTATAGAATTATGATTAAAAAATCGATTTTCATATTACTGCTAATCATAGTATTTACCAATTGTTCAAACGACAATAATAGTGGTTCTGAAAATAATTATAATACTATGTATTTCCCACCAATCAATGGAACGGATACATGGGAAACACAATCTATTTCTTCTTTAGGTTGGAACCAAAATGCGGTTCAGCCCTTGCTAGATTATTTATTATTAAAGAATACTAAATCATTTATGATCCTTGTGAATGGTAGAATTGTAATGGAAAATTATTTTAATGGTCATACTGCAACAACTCTTTGGAGATGGAATAGCGCCGGTAAAACATTGACCTCAACTGTAACAGGAATTGCCGAACAGGAAGGTTTTATAAATACCAATAATAAAGTTTCTGACTATTTAGGAACAGGATGGACAAGTGCTCCATTAGCAAAAGAAAACCTGATCACTTGCAAAAATTTATTAAAAATGAATTCCGGATTAGATGACACTTTAGGTGATGATGTTGCTCCAAGTAACCTTCAATATCTAGCTGATGCAGGAACTAGATGGGCGTATCATAATGTTTATGTAAAACTTCAAGATGTGGTTGAACAAGCTACAGGACAAACATGGAACAACTATTTCAATACCAAACTTAGAGATAAAATTGGGATGAGTTCAACAGGATTTTGGTACAATGGAACGGGTACAAATTTAGGGTTACGAATCTATTTTAGCAACACTAGAAGTATGGCAAGATTTGGATTACTAGCTCTAAATAATGGAAATTGGAATGGTACTCAAGTTATTAATTCAGCCTATTTAAATCAAGCAACAACTACTTCACAAAACATCAATTTAGCTTATGGCTATTTATGGTGGGTAAACGGCAAAGCGAACTACCGTTTACCTCAAACTCAATTGCAATTTAATGGAAGTTTAATTGCATCTGGAGCAAATGATATGTACATGGCTTTAGGGAAAGACGACCAGAAAATTTACGTTATTCCTAGTAAAAAAATGGTAGTTATCCGAATGGGAGACGCTGCAGATTCAGCTAATTTGGCACTTTCAACATTTGATGAAGTCCTTTGGCAGAAAATCAACGCACTGTACCAGTAATTACTTTTTTGAAATACGATTATAAAGTCCTAAAAGGAAGAAAATTGATCCAACAGGAAATAATATTCCATAAAAAATCGGACTTTTTTCTTTAATTAAATCGGAAATTACAAATAATAGAAAACTTATTAAGTACAAATAAATAGGTGGTATGTTTTTCATTGAGGGAAAATTCATGAGCTAATTATTTAAAGAAACTATCTACAAATTCGTAT
>CAIJFC010000231.1 GCA_903819815.1 uncultured Bacteroidota bacterium | reverse complement strand
AGTCTTGTGGAACAAAATCACGATATTATTTTAGAATTATGCGTTAAGATTATTAAATTCATGAAAAAAGGGGATGTCATTCAATTTGAATATCGAAAAGTCGAAAATAATGAGCTCAAAAAATATATTATTGCACCTTTACAAATAAGATTACATGAAGATTTGTATTATTTATTTGGTTGTGTTTATAATGACCATAATTTAGATTATAGTTTGAGAAATTTTAGAGTCGATATGATTCAAGGATTTAAAATAGTTCCTACAAAATCCAAATTAAACCCAAGTGAGAATATAAAATTTAATTATAAAGAATTAGCCGAAAGAGTAGATTTAAAAAACTATTTCAATTATTGCATAGGGGTTTATAATCCAATTGGTAACGATTCAGGAATTAAACCTGAAGTCATTCAATTAAAATTTTCAGGATGGGCTTGTACTTATGTAACCCAAAAAAAAATTCATCATACTCAAAAAATACCAAAAGGAATCCAAATAGAAAATGGAGAAAATGGACAAATAATATTTTGTATTGTTCATATAAGAGTTTTCGATACAGATGAATTAAAGTTTCTTCTTGGAAGATTTCGAAATTATGTTGAACGTTTGGAATAATGAAAATAATAATATATCTTTTAAGTATTAAAAAATAACCTAATTACAAATATAATGAAGTTATTAAATTTTATTATTCCTTTTTATATCCCCAAATAGTTCGACTTTAGGTTCATATTTATAATAGAATTCCCTTTCAAAAGCCAACTCAAACTCAAACTCTTTTTGTTCTTTAGTTCCAATACTAATATCAAGATACGGAACAATTTTTTTTGCCCTAGCTTTAAATTCATTCTCATTTAATTTTACTTTTGTTTCTAGAACAAATGATAAAACAATAGTTTCTTTAGTAGGACTAAAATCATAGAATCCGTTAGGGTCTAATTTTTGCCACCATTCTCTATTAGTTGGATTTCCCGGCAATGCAGTTTTCGAATTGGACAATCTCTTATAGAACTCACTAATACTATTAACTCTCCTATAAAATGTATCCGTTGAAAAAGTAATTGTTGCAACATACCAATACCTATTTTCTTGTTGTTTTTTATACTCATTGAGTAATGACTTTATCCTTTGCTGTAGCTTATTCATGAATTGTTGATTGCGTTTTACAATGGGGATAATCCCCCAGACCTGTTTTAGACCCATTTTTTATGTATTTATTGATTTTACTAGCTAAAAAACCCAGCAAAAAGTTTCGTATAGATTACCTTTTAGTACACTAAAATGGGAGTTTTACACTCTTTAACATACGCATTTGCTGAGGAAAGTCAAGGATTTCATTCCCATTTTCAATATCAAACACTACCAACTCCATTGGGAAAAATGACATTACTTGAAGTTCTGAGGGATTAACATATTTTCCCAAGTCTGATAATCTTTTTTTTGTAAATTGTTTTGTATTCTCGTAGTGCAAGGCACATGTTTCTAGCATGTCTTGAACATCCATAATCTCAATTCCATCATCATCAGATATTTGATAAAAATGAATTAGTAAATTGGGAAATTTAGTTTTCTTGTTGTAAATTACTTGAGGTTTGACAAAAGAGGTTCTACCTATAAGTTCAGATTTATTTTCCTCAACAATTTTTTTAATTCCATCAATTCTAAAATAATTCATAATTGTAAATTTATCTGTTGGATTAATTGTAATCGTCCAATGTTTCAATTTTAGTGGAAATTCAATTTTACTTTCAATAATTTTTAATTCCTCTAATCTGTTATACAACATTAAACAATCGTTTTTCTGTTGTGGGAATTCACAATCTACGTCTATAGAGACCAATCCATTTCCATCTGATTTGCATCCAAATCCAAATAGGGGTTTTAACTTTTTCATAATAATACTCTTTTACTATAAGTATTCGAAAAAATGAAATAAGTCATTTTTTAGCTAAATTTTTTCTATAATTTTTTTTTTCGAGTT
>CAIJFC010000230.1 GCA_903819815.1 uncultured Bacteroidota bacterium | reverse complement strand
GTATTTAACTTAGTTCCAGTAACAATAAACAGTCAATATACTGATTTTGGACCAAAGTTAGCGAATGACAATACTTTGTATTTTTCAAGTTCAAGAAAAATTTCAAAGAAAAAAACCGGCTGGAAAGAGGAATCATATTTAGATGTTTATCAAGCTACTCTTCTAGATAACGACTCATTGAGCGCCCCGACAGAAGTTGAAGAAATTAATACAATTTGGCATGACGGACCTGCTTGCGTTAGTTCAGATGGAAATACTATTTATTTTTCTAGAGATAGTCGTGAAATAAATGATTTTGAAGACGTTAAAAATATAAAAACTAAATTTAGCCAAATGTACCTTTTCAAGGCAACAAAAGTTAATAACAAATGGACTGCTGCAAAACAATTACCTTTCAACGACAAGTCTTATTCTATTAGCAATCCAAGCATTAGCATTGATGGAAAAACCTTGTATTTTAATTCAAATATGCCAGGTGGTTTAGGAGGAAATGATATTTGGAAAGTAGCGGTCTCTGAAAGCGATGTTTACGGAACGCCAGTTAATTTAGGGTCGAAAGTAAATACAGAAGGAAACGAACAATTTCCATCAATTACCGATGACAATGTGCTTTATTTTTCATCTGATTCAAGACAAGGGCTTGGCGGTTTAGATGTTTACTTTATTAATTTAAGTAAATCAGAAGACGCTCAAAATCTTGGAAAACCAGTTAATAGCGAAAAAGATGATTTCTCCTTTTCATTTAATACAAAACGAAATCTAGGGTTCTTTTCAAGCAATCGAGAAGAATCGGATGATTTATATATTGCAAAACCACTTTGTAACGTAGAGTCTACAATTCATGTAACTAATGCGGTTACTGGAGTTATCCTAGAAGGAGCAACCGTTTCGATTTTAGATGATAAAAAAAATATTATTGAAACAAAAATTTCTGATGTAAGCGGAAATGTTGATTTTATTTTAGAATGTAATACAGAATACAGCCTACAAGTTGCTAAAGATGGATTTGAAAGTGGCGTATTTAGTATTGCTAAAAATAAAGGAGGAAAACTAAATGTTCCAACACCACTTAATCCAATTGAAGTAATTATAAAACCTACAGAAATTGTATTAAATCCTATTTATTTTGAATTCAATAAAAGTAATATTACTCAAGAAGGAGCCTTTGAATTGGATAAGTTAGTTCAAGTGATGAAAGCAAATGATAAATTGGTAATTTTTGCAAAATCGCATACTGATAACAGAGGAAGCGATGTTTACAACATGAATTTATCTGAAAGAAGAGCAAAATCTACGGTTCAATATGTACTTTCAAAAGGAATCGCTGCTGCAAGAATAACTGGAAAAGGATTCGGAGAAACCGAACCAAAAGTAGATTGTAAAGAAGCATGTATAGAAGAAGAACACGCACAAAACAGACGTTCAGAATTCCTAATAGTAAAATAAAGATTTTTATATAAATTAAATCGCCGAGTTTGGAAATTTCTAAACTCGGCTTTTTTATTTTAATAAAGAAACTAATTGCCTCCTAAAACATAACTTTCGAGGTTTCACTTTCCACTTTCGATATTATTTTATTACTTTCGCAAAACGATTTAAGAAAAGGATAAAATGAGCACTAAATTTACTGAATACAAGGGACTTGACTTGCCAAATGTGGCTTCAGAAGTACTTGATTTTTGGAAAAAAGAAAACATATTCGAGAAGAGTATTACTACTCGCGAAGGCAATCAGCCATTCGTATTTTTTGAAGGTCCGCCATCTGCAAATGGTTTACCAGGGATTCATCACGTGATGGCAAGAGCCATTAAAGATATTTTTTGTAGATATAAAACCCAAAAAGGATTCCAAGTAAAGCGAAAAGCGGGTTGGGACACTCATGGTCTACCGGTAGAATTAGGAACTGAAAAGGAACTTGGAATTACCAAAGAAGACATTGGCAAAACTATTTCTGTAGAACAATATAACGAAGCTTGTAAAAAAACAGTTATGCGCTACACTGATGTGTGGAACGATTTAACTGAAAAAATGGGGTATTGGGTTGATATGCAAAATCCATACGTGACTTACAAATCCAAATACATGGAAACGGTTTGGTGGCTTTTAAAACAAATCTATGACAAGGATTTGATGTATAAAGGATATACCGTTCAGCCGTATTCTCCGAAAGCGGGAACGGGACTATCTTCGCATGAAGTCAACCAGCCAGGAAGTTATAGAGACGTAACTGACACCACTGTTGTAGCTCAATTTAAAGCAATTAACGATTCATTACCTAGCTTCTTAAATAATTTTGGAGATATATATATTCTAGCCTGGACCACAACTCCTTGGACTTTACCAAGTAACACGGCATTAACCGTAGGCCCAAAGATTGATTATGTTTTGGTTGATACGTTCAATCAATATACTTTTTTACCTTCAAAAGTAATTCTAGCTAAAAATTTAGTTGGAAAACAATTCTCAAAAGGGTTTTTCGAAAGTAAAGTCGCCTCAGATTTTGATAATTTTAAAGCTGGCGACAAACAAATTCCATATACAATTATAGCCGAATGCAAAGGACTTGATTTAGTTGGAATTCGATACGAGCAATTGATGCAATTAGCGTTGCCGTATCAAAATCCTGAAAATGCGTTTAGAGTTATTTCCGGCGATTTTGTGACTACAGAAGATGGAACTGGGATTGTGCACACTGCGCCAACTTTTGGTGCCGATGATGCTAAAGTGGCAAAAGAAGCGGTTCCTGAAGTACCGCCAATGTTAGTTTTAGATGAAAACGGAAATCCTGTACCATTGGTAAATTTGCAAGGCAAATTTAGCTCTCACACAGGTGTTTACGCTGGAAAATACGTTAAAAACGAATACTATAACGAAGGCGAAGCCCCTGAGCGTTCTGCCGATGTGGAAATTGCCATTCAGTTAAAAGAACAAAACAAAGCGTTTAAAGTTGAAAAATACGTGCACAGTTACCCGCATTGTTGGAGAACAGACACGCCAATTTTGTATTACCCATTGGATTCTTGGTTCATAGAAATTACAAAAGTGCGCGAAAGAATGTTCGACTTGAACGAAACCATCAACTGGAAACCCAAAGCAACTGGTGAAGGGCGTTTCGGAAACTGGTTAAAAAATGCTAACGATTGGAATTTATCACGATCAAGATATTGGGGAGTCCCATTGCCAATTTGGAGAACTGAAGACGGTCCCGAAGGTTTGGGAGAAGAAATTCTGATTGGTTCTGTGGAAGAATTATACAACGAAATAGAAAAATCAATTGCTGCAGGTTTCCAAAAATCGAATCCTTTCGCAGGGTTTGAAATTGGAAATATGGATGAAACCAATTATGATTTGGTTGATTTACATAAAAATGTAGTTGATGAAATCACTTTAGTTTCTGCATCGGGTAAACCAATGAAAAGGGAATCCGACTTAATTGATGTTTGGTTTGATTCAGGAGCGATGCCTTATGCTCAATGGCATTATCCGTTTGAAAATAAGGAATTGATTGATGGGAATAAAGCTTTCCCTGCCGATTTTATTGCCGAAGGAGTAGATCAAACTAGAGGGTGGTTTTATACTCTACACGCCATTTCAACTTTGGTTTTTGACAAAGTTTCCTATAAAAATGTAGTTTCAAATGGTTTGGTATTGGACAAAAACGGCCAGAAAATGTCGAAACGTTTAGGAAATGCCGCAGACCCATTTGAAACTTTAATTGAATATGGCCCTGACGCTACTCGTTGGTATATGATTTCAAATGCCAATCCGTGGGACAATTTAAAATTCGATTTAGAAGGAATTGCTGAGGTTCGCCGTAAATTTTTCGGAACGCTATACAACACCTATTCGTTTTTTAGTTTGTATGCTAATATTGATAAATTCAACTATTCAGAAGCTACAATTCCTGTAAATGAACGCCCTGAAATTGACCAATGGATCATTTCAGAATTGAACACCTTAATAAAAACAGTTGATTCAGCTTATGCAGATTACGAGCCTACAAAAGCGGCAAGAGCCATTTCTGATTTTGTACAGGAAAACCTAAGCAACTGGTACGTTCGCTTGTGTAGAAGACGTTTTTGGAAAGGCGAATACAGTCAAGATAAAATTGCAGCCTACCAAACTTTGTACGAATGTTTATTGGCGATAAGCAAATTAGGCGCTCCAATTGCTCCATTTTTCATGGATAAATTATACAGAGATTTAACATTAGCAACACAATCAGAAAATTTTGAAAGTGTACATTTGGCTGATTTTCCTCAATGCGTTGAAAAGTATGTTGATAAATCATTAGAGAGTAAAATGGAGAAGGCGCAAACCATCTCCTCATTAGTATTATCTCTTCGAAAAAAGGAAATGATAAAAGTGCGTCAGCCTTTACAAAAGATAATGATACCAATACTTGAAGAGAGTCAACGTGCTGAAATTGAAGCCGTTTCTGATTTAATAAAAGCAGAGGTAAACGTAAAAGAAATTGTACTTTTAGATGATGCTTCAGGGATATTAGTGAAGCAAATTAAGCCTAATTTTAAGACATTAGGACCGAGATTTGGAAAGGATATTGGCTTGATTGCCAAGGAGATACAAAGTTTTTCTTCGGAACAAATTAATAAATTTGAAAGAGAAGGAGAAATAAGTATCATTATTCAAGAAAAAAGTATAATTTTAACATTACAAGAAGTTGAAATTTCGTCGCAAGATATTGAAGGTTGGTTGGTAGCCAATTCAAATGGAATCACAGTGGCTTTAGATATTTCAATTTCTGAGGAATTGCATCAGGAAGGAATTGCACGAGAATTAGTAAATAGAATTCAGAACATTAGAAAGGACTCTGGATTTGAAGTTACCGATAAAATCAAAGTTCAAATTCAAAGAAATGGAGATTTGGAAACCGCAATTCTTAACAATGAAGCTTATATAAAATCAGAAACATTAACCGATTTATTGGTTTTTGTAGACGAATTAGAAAGTGGAGTTGCAATTGAATTTGATGAAATAACAACACGAATAGCAATTAATAAATAAGTACAGAATGGCAATAGACACCTTAAGATACTCAGACGCTGACTTGGCAGAGTTCAAAGAATTGATAATAAACAAAATACAAAAAGCACAAACTGATTTAGAGTTGATTAAAAGTGCCTATATGAACGATTTAAATAACGGAACAGACGACACCTCTCCTACATTCAAAGCATTTGAAGAAGGAAGCGAAACCATGTCAAAAGAAGCAAACTCACAATTGGCAATTCGCCAAGAGAAGTTTATTCGCGACTTGAAAAATGCCCTTTTCCGTGTAGAAAACAAAACCTACGGTTTCTGTAAAGTAACAGGTAAATTAATAAGTAAAGAACGATTGCTTGTGGTTCCTCACGCTACAATGAGCATTGAAGCCAAAAATCTACAGCGATAAAATAATATTTTATCACAATAATTTTAAACGCTCCTTTCGAGGGGCGTTTTGTATTAAAAATAGTATTATTTTTGCGGTACCAAAATTTATAAAATGTCATTAAAAAAATCCTTTTTACTAATTTTCATTATATTATTAGTTGACCAAATTTCGAAAATTTATATCAAAACTCACTTTGAATTAGGGGAGGAAGTCGTGGTTTTCAATTGGTTTAAAATTCTTTTTATTGAAAATGAAGGGATGGCTTGGGGCACGCAAATTCCAGGGTCTTACGGTAAAATTATTCTAACTCTTTTTAGATTAGTTGCCGTAACAGGAATTGCCTATTGGCTTTGGGACGCGGTTAAAAAACAAAGTTCCAATTTCTTAATTGTAGCCATAGCGCTTATTTTTGCTGGTGCATTTGGGAATATTATCGATTCTGTGTTTTATGGGGTTATTTTCGATGACAGTTACCATACTGTAGCAACATTATTCTCAGACAAACCCTACGGACAGTTATTTTACGGGAAAGTAGTAGATTTATTTTATTTTCCAATATGGGAAGGAAATTTACCTAGTTGGCTGCCATTTTGGGGAGGGAAATTTTTCACCTTCTTTAATGCTATTTTCAATGTTGCCGACATGGCCATTTCAACAGGAGTTGGAATATTAATTGTTTTCAACAAAAAAGCCTTTCCTAAAACTCAGGATTCAGAGTAAAAATTAGAATTTGAATACTTTATTTGGAGTAACGCAGTAGTTGAGTTGGATGTCTGAAGTAGTAACATCCGAAATTAATTCTTCTGGTTCAAAAAAAGACAAGCCAATTTTAATGGTAATTGGATGGCATTCCGCTAAAAATTTATCGTAGAATCCTTTACCGTAACCCACTCGATTTCCTTTTTTGTCAAATGCTAATAAAGGAATAAAAACTACTTCTATTTTATTGGAAGGCACTTCAATTCCATCCACGGGTTCTGGAATATTGTAGTTGTTTTTTTTGATTTTAGTAGAATCAGTCAATAAAATTGAAGTCATTTTTCGAGTTTCAAAATCACTTTTTGAAATACAAATTTCTTTGTCTTTTCCAGATAATAAATGTAAAATGTATTCGGTGTTTACTTCTTTCTGTTCTTCGATGGGAAGATAAATATGAAAGTACGTTTTCTCCCAAATCGGGAGCAACAAGACCTCATTGGCTATAGCCAAACTCAATTCTTCTATCTGGTTTTCAGATAAAGAACGACGGAGTTCTTTGTATTTTAAACGAATTTCATTCTTAAACATCGCTTATTTGAGTTGAAATATGATAAATAGCATCGCCTTGGTAAACAATAGGCGCATCATTTACATTGATAATATATCCTGAATTGGGTGCTTTTACCGTAAATTCAATTTTTCCATAAGGATCAGAAATCGTGGCTAGCAATTGCCCTCTAGTAACGTAATTTCCAATTTGGGTATATCCGTGGAACATCCCAGAATATTTTGCTCTGATCCAGTTCGATTTGGTGATATAGATTGTTGGTTTTTCAGGATAAGTTACTTCTTTTCTGGAGTTAAGCATTCCAAGATGGTCCAAAACTCTCTTTGTTCCTTCTATTCCTTCCTGGGTTACGTCTTCGTTAATATTCACCGATTTTCCACCTTCAAACAACAACATTTTTACGCCTAATTTATCGCAAGAATTTCTAAAGGACCCTGCAATATTTTTGGAGTACAATGCAAAAGGCGCTTGGAAAATATCGGCTAACTTTTTTAATTCCGCATTTTTTGGAACAATTCTAATTTGTGGGGCATTGAATCTACTAGCGCCACCAGCATGAAAATCAATAGCATAATCAATGTGGGGCATAATTTCTTTTAAAAGATAATAGGCAAATCTACTGGCCAAAGATCCTTTTTTACTTCCAGGAAAAACTCGATTTAAATCCCTTTTATCTGGGAATTCCCGACTTTGATTTACAAATCCAAAAACATTAATTACAGGAATGCAAATAATGGTTCCTGTTTTTGGTTTGTTGATATCTTTGGTAATTATCTGTCGTACGATTTCAATTCCGTTAATTTCATCACCATGTAATCCAGCCGAAAATAGAATTGTAGGACCGCTGTATTTTGATCTTTCTACAATTATAGGGATCTTTAATTTCGTCATGGTATGCAAAGTCGCAATTTCCATGTTGATTGTTTTGCTTTCGCCAGGCAAAACCGTTTCCTTAAAAATAGTGATGCTTTTATGTTCTAAAATACTCATAATTTAGTTAAAACGTTAAAAGTAGAAAATTATGCCTTATAAAATAGAAGTTCTCGTCTGTTTTTCGCTTTTAAATGCGAGATTTTGTAAATTTGAAATCCAATTAAGAAACAAACTGTTTTTAATTGGATTGAAATAAATTATAAATGCAAAATTCTACTTTACAACTTCAGATACAATCTTTGCCCGACGGACCTGGGGTGTATCAATATTATGACAAAGAAGATAAAATTTTGTATGTTGGAAAAGCCAAAAATCTTAAAAAAAGAGTGGCTTCCTACTTTAATAAAATTCACGATACTGCTAAAACGAATGTGCTTGTAAAAAAAATTGTTACTATAAAACACATTGTCGTTCCCACTGAAACCGACGCGCTTTTATTGGAAAATAATTTAATAAAAACATTGCAACCGCGCTATAATGTATTGCTTCGTGACGACAAAACCTACCCATGGATTTGCATAAAAAAAGAAGCTTTTCCAAGAATTTTTCCAACGAGAAGAATGGTGAAAGACGGCTCGGAATATTTTGGGCCTTATACGAGTTTCAAAACGGTGAATACCATTTTAGAACTAATTAAGGAACTGTATCCGCTGCGAACTTGCAATTATGATTTGAGCAAAAATAACATTGAAGCCCATAAATTTAAAGTTTGTTTAGAATACCATATTGGAAATTGCAAAGGGCCTTGTGAAGGGTTTGAATTATTGGAAAATTATCAGAAACAAGTAGATGCAATCCGCGAAATTTTGAAGGGAAATTTCAAAGAAAGTCAAAGAGAATTCAAGAAACTAATGAATGATTTGGCTTCAGAAATGCATTTTGAAGAAGCTCAAAAAATAAAAGAAAAAATAGACGTTTTAGAGAATTATCAATCTCGTTCCACGATAATCAATCCAAAAATTACAAATATTGATGTGTTTTCAATTGTTTCCGATGAAAGTGCGGCATTTATTAATTTTCTGCAAATTTCTCATGGCTCGATTATTCGTTCCCATACTTTAGAAATCAAAAAGAAATTGGATGAATCAGACGAAGAGTTATTGGAACTTGCTATAATTGAATTAAGAGACAGATTCCATTTACTTTCCAAAGAAATTATTGTTCCTTTTAAAGTTGATTTGGGCGAATATATAAAAATCACTGTTCCACAATTAGGTGATAAAAAGCAAATTTTAGATTTGTCAATTAGAAATGCTAAGTTTTATAGAATTGAGCAACTAAAACAACTTCAAATTGTAGATCCAGAACGTCATTCCAACCGAATTATGGCGCAAATGCAAAAAGATTTACGACTTACTGAAGAACCACGCCATATTGAATGTTTTGACAATTCCAATATTCAAGGAACCAATCCGGTTTCAGCTTGTGTAGTTTTTAAAGAGGGGAAACCTAGTAAAAAAGACTACCGCCATTTTAATATTAAAACCGTGGTTGGACCTGACGACTTTGCTTCGATGGAAGAAGTGGTTTATAGAAGATACAAACGAATGCTCGACGAAAACCAACCTTTACCTCAGTTAATAATTATAGATGGCGGAAAAGGACAATTATCATCGGCATTGAAAAGCATAGACGAATTGGGTTTACGAGGGAAAATAGCCATAATTGGAATAGCAAAAAGATTGGAAGAACTTTTTTATCCAGGAGATTCTGTGCCATTATATTTAGATAAAAAGTCGGAAACCTTGAAGGTAATTCAGCAACTTAGAAATGAAGCGCATCGCTTTGGAATTACATTTCACAGAGACAAACGCAGTCAATCGGCACTTAATTCCTCTATAGAATCCATTCCTGGAATTGGCGAAAAAACCATGTTGTCCTTAATTCAGCACTTTAAAAGTGTTAAAAGATTGAAATTAGCATCAGAAAAAGAAATTTCAGACGTTGTGGGTGTTTCAAAAGCCAAAAAAATTACCGACTTTTACAAAACCAATTAAAGCCTAAAAATGAAAACTATAGCCGCCATCTTTCTCTTTATTTTTGTTTTATCTCAAAACACTTTTTCACAAGATACTATTAAATCTAGACCTAAAATAGGATTGGTTTTAAGTGGCGGAGGAGCAAAAGGTTTTGCACACATTGGCGTGATAAAAGTACTTGAAAAAGCGGGTGTAAAAATTGATTATATTGGAGGAACCAGCGTTGGGGCAGTAATTGGGGCGCTTTATGCATCGGGTTATAATGCAGCGCAATTGGATTCTATTTTTAGAGATACCGATTTCAATAATCTTATTACAGACTATATTCCCAGATCATCAAAGAATTTTTACGAAAAAAGAAATGACGAATTGTATGCCTTTTCGTTGCCGGTAAATAATTTTAAAGTTGGAATCCCACTATCATTATCAAAAGGGATGTTCAATTATAATTTAATAAACAGACTAACTAAACATGTTAAAGAAATTCATGACTTTAGTAAATTGCCAATTCCATTTTTGTGCATGGCAACCGATATTGAAACTGGGCAGCAAGTAGTTTTAGACAAAGGATATTTAGCCAAGGCTTTAATAGCGAGTTCTGCATTTCCTTCCATTTTTGCGCCAGTTGAATTGGAGGGTAAATTATTGGTAGACGGAGGGGTTTCCAATAATTTTCCAGTTGATGAAATTCGGAAATTAGGCGCTGACATCATTATTGGGGTTGATGTTCAGGACGAAATTAAAGACAGAAATAGCCTTAATGATGCAACTAAAATATTGGTTCAAGTTAACAATCTTCAAATGATTGAAAAAATGAAAGCGAATAAAGCGGGAACTGATATTTACATCAAACCGGAAGTAAATCAATATGGAATTATCTCCTTTGATGCAATCGAAGATATAATTAACCGAGGAGAAAATGCGGCAAATGAACAACTCGATAAAATAAAAAAATTAGCGAAACCTATAGAAAATCATACAAAAGAAGCCCTTAAATTTGGTAACGACTCTCTTTGTATAAAGTACATCAACATCAATTTTTTACCAAATTATACCCGATCCTATGTGCTTGGGAAATTAGGGTTTAACGCAAATAGTAAAATTGATTATAGTGACCTTAGAGTAGGGTTTGACAATTTAAGCGCCACCCAAAACTTTAAATCCATAACGTATACTATAGATAAAAATGAGAATCAAGAAGATCTAAACATCAATTTAGTGGAAAGTCCGCAAACTACATTTTTAAAATTTGGATTGCATTTCGATGGATTATTTAAAAGCGCTCTTCTGGTCAATTTGACTCAAAAAAAAATAATTTCAAAGAATGATGTGGCCTTTATCGATATCGGTATAGGAGATAATTTAAGATATAACTTAGAATACTATATTGACAATGGGTTCCACTGGAGCTTTGGATTAAAATCAAAATACAGTGGTTTTACTAAAAATGTATCAACCAGTTTTATTTCCAATTTTGTAACACCACCCTTTGAAATCAATACAATTAACATTCAATATTTGGATTTCACTAATCAGGCATATATCCAAACGGTTTCGTTCCAAAAATTTCTATTAGGAATAGGAGTAGAAAATAAAAACATTAAAATAACTTCTGAAACCATTTCAAGTACCGCCCCTATTATTCAGAACAACAACTATTGGAGCGTTTTCGAATCTTTAAAATACGACTCATTTGACAATAAATATTTTCCAAAAAGTGGATGGGCATTTTCAACCAACATTAATACCTATTTAAGCTCTTCCAATTTTAAAAGTCAGGCAGAACCATTTTCAATTGTTAAAAGTGAATTTAGTGTGGTTAAAAAATTCATTAAAAAAGCGACTATTGAATTTCAAGTAGATGCCGGATTAAAATTTGGAAAAGGAAGCGGGCCAGATTTGGATTTTGCATTAGGGGGTTGTGGATTTAATCCAATAAACAATATTAAATCATTTTACGGTTACGACTTTTTGAGCATTACTGGGAATAGTTATTTCAAGACCGCATTCACAATTGATTATGAATTTTATAAAAAAAACCACTTGAACTTTTCAGGAAATTATGCCCAGGTAAACAACGAATTATTCCAAACTTCTGATTGGGTTTCCAAACCAAAATATTCTGGCTATGCTTTAGGATACGGTCTCGAAACAATAGTTGGCCCTGCGGAAATTAAATATACTTGGTCGCCAGAATTAAATAAAGGATATACTTTAATTTCAATTGGTTTTTGTTTTTAAAATTATTTTATTCTAATAGTGTTAAAAAGTCTAAAGTTGTAGAAAATTCTATATATTTGAAAATATAAATAATTAAATAGTTAAATATGTCAATCTGGAAGAAAAAATCACTTACGCTATTGTTAAGTGAAGCCTCAGAATCAGAAAAAGGATTAAAAAGAACATTAACCGCCTGGTCATTGGTCGCTTTGGGAATTGGCGCCATTATCGGTGCTGGATTATTTGTTAGAACTGCAATGGCAGCGTCTCAAAATGCAGGCCCATCTGTGACAATTGCTTTTATTCTTGCAGCAATTGGTTGTGCTTTAGCAGGATTGTGTTACGCTGAATTATCCTCTTCAATACCAATTTCTGGAAGCGCCTATACCTATACCTACGCCACTATGGGTGAGCTTTTAGCTTGGGTTATTGGCTGGGATTTAATCTTAGAATATGCTGTAGGAGCAGCAACTGTTGGAATTGCTTGGAGTGAATACCTGAATAATTTTTTAGTTAACGTACTTCACCTAAGCCCAATTCCTTATTCACTTTCTCATTCTCCTTTTCAACAAATTACAGATCCAATTACCGGGGTTGTTTCCAGTGGAATAATCAATCTCCCCGCTTTATTTATTGTAGGGATAATCAGTTTATTGCTTATCAAAGGAATTCAAGAATCTGCTTTTGTAAATGGAATAATAGTTATCGTAAAAGTGGTTATAGTTATTTTGATAATCGTTATCGGATGGCATTTTATTAACCCTGTTAACCATACACCTTATATTCCGCCAAGTTCAATTTTTACAGATGAACATGGTGTGAATCATAATTTTGGAGGATTCTGGGGTATCGTGGGAGCTGCAGGAACTGTGTTCTTTGCATTTATTGGATTTGATGCAGTTAGTACAGCGGCACAAGAAACCAAGAACCCTAAAAGAAATATGCCTATTGGAATTTTAGGTTCATTGGCAGTTTGTACCGTTTTATATATATTATTTGGACATGTGCTAACTGGCGTGGCCTCTGTAGAAGATTTTAGAACCGGAGGAAAAGAAGCTTCAGTTGCTTTTGCAATAAATGAGCACATGCCCGGCTTTAAATGGCTAGCTGATTTTGTTACTGTTGCAATTCTTGCCGGATTTTCTTCTGTAATATTAGTTATGTTATTGGGTCAATCACGCGTGTTTTATGCTATGGGAAAAGACGGTTTGTTGCCTAGTTTTTTTAGTGACTTACATTCAAAATTTAAAACCCCGTATAAAGCGAATCTAATAATTTTAATAATTGTAGGTTTATTTGCCGCTTTTGTTCCAGGAGATATTGTTGGCGATATGACCAGTATTGGAACCTTATTTGCTTTTGTTCTAGTTTGTGTTGCAGTAATTGTTTTAAGAAAAACAAATCCAGAATTAAAAAGAGAATTTAGAACGCCTTGGGTTCCATTTATTCCAATTTTAGGTATTATAGCCTGTTTATTAATGATGGTTGGTTTAGGCTGGACAAACTGGCTTCGTCTTTTTGCTTGGATGGCCATTGGAGTTTTAATTTACTTTGTTTATAGTAAGAAAAATAGTAAATTAAACCACCCGGATAAATAATTAGGATTTATAATTATCTATAAAAAGGCATTAAAGACAAAATTCTTTAATGCCTTTTCTTTTTTATAAATATTTCGCAATAATTAGGGCTTAAAATTAATTTTTTACGATATTTGTTACATGAAAACAACATGGTTTGGATTATTAGATTATTTGCAATTTCTCATTAAGAGAAACCCAGAATGATTTTATATCTTTTTGATTAAATAAATACTTGAAGTTAAACAACTTTATTCTCAAACTTTAAACAATAAAAGATGCCAATATATCATAAACTTGGAGAATTTCCCCAAAAAAGACACACACAGTTTGAAAATCCCAATGGAGGATTTTATTACGAACAATTATTTGGAACAGAAGGATTCCACGGACATTCTTCACTTTCCTATCACGTTCATAGACCAACACAGGTAAAAGAAATTCTAAAATCCTATTCAGTAGAACCTAAAATTGCGATTGGGAAAAACATAAAAGCATTATTGCTAAAAGGATTTGAATTAAAACCCGAAGACGACTTTTTAGACAGTAGAAAACCATTGCTCGTTAATAAAGATTGCACCATCGGATTGGCCGCCCCAAGAACCTCACTTCGTAACTATTTCTATAAAAATGCCGATGCCGATGAATTGCTATTCATCCACAAAGGAAAAGGAAAATTACGCACCATGTTAGGAAATATTCCATTTGAATATGGTGATTATCTAATTATTCCTCGCGGGATTATCTATCAAATAGATTTTGAAACTTCAGATAACCGACTTTTCTATGTAGAATCGTTCACTCCGTTTTATACCCCAAAAAGATATAAAAATGAATCAGGTCAGCATTTAGAACATTCCCCATTTTGCGAACGCGATTTTATTTTGCCAAACGAACTCGAAACTTTTGACGAAAAAGGAGATTTCCTAATCAAAGTGAAAAAAGAAGGAATGATTCACGAAATAGTTTATGCAACTCACCCTTTTGATGTCGTGGGATGGGACGGATATAATTTTCCATATGGTTTCAGCATTCACAATTTTGAACCCATTACCGGAAGAGTTCACCAGCCGCCACCTGTGCATCAAACATTTGAAACCACCACTTTCGTAGTGTGTTCATTCGTACCTAGATTATACGATTATCACCCAAAATCTATTCCAGCGCCTTATAATCACAGTAATATTGACAGCGATGAGGTGATCTATTATGTAGCTGGCGATTTTATGAGCCGAAACAATATTGAACAAGGACACATTACCTTACACCCAAAAGGAATTCCTCACGGACCAGCGCCGGGAGCAATGGAAAGAAGTATTGGGCAAACTGTAACCGAAGAATTAGCCGTTATGGTAGATACTTTCCGACCATTAATGGTAACAGAAGTAGCCATGGGGATCGACGACGGAAAGTATTATCAATCGTGGATTGAATAATTTGGAGCTATTTCCTGCTATTCGTTGCAATCCATCTTATTGTTCGTGCCTCACAACAACATGGGATTTCCACTGCTATCAGGGCTAGGGTTCCGATATAAAACAAAGCTAACCGATTAATAAATTATAAACAAAACTCTGATACCCAGTACGAGTTCCTTCCCTTTGGGGAGGTTAGGTGGGGATAAAAAATGTCAAAACAAGAAGTAAAATCTGTAGAATACGGATTAGAGAAAATATTCGAAGGAGCACAAGATTTCCTTCCATTATTAGGAACGGACTATGTAGAACTCTATGTAGGAAATGCAAAACAATCCGCACATTATTATAAAACAGCTTTCGGATACCAATCATTGGCGTATGCCGGATTGGAAACAGGCGTTCGAGACAGAACGTCTTATGTGCTAAAGCAAGACAAAATCAGATTGGTTTTAACCACCCCTTTAACCCAAGATTCTCCTATAAACGACCATTTAAAAAAACATGGCGACGGCGTAAAAGTTGTTGCCCTTTGGGTTGAAGACGCTACTAGCGCGTATCAAGAAACCATGAAAAGAGGCGCCGTTTCTTTCATGGAACCAACAGTTGAAAAAGACGAATATGGAGAAGTAGTTCGTTCGGGAATCTATACTTATGGAGAAACCGTTCACCTATTTGTAGAAAGAAAAAACTACAACGGAATTTTCTTACCGGGTTACAAAGAATGGAAATCGGATTACAATCCGGAAGCGGTAGGGTTAAAATACATCGATCACATGGTAGGAAATGTGGGTTGGAATGAAATGAATACGTGGGTTAAATTCTACGAAGACGTAATGGGATTCGTAAATTTCTTGTCATTTGATGACAAACAAATTCACACGGAATATTCTGCTTTAATGAGTAAAGTAATGTCCAACGGAAATGGACGTATAAAATTCCCAATCAACGAACCAGCCGAAGGTAAAAAACGTTCTCAAATCGAAGAATACTTAGATTTTTATGGTGGCCCAGGAGTGCAACACATAGCCATTGCTACCGATGACATTATCAAAACGGTATCTCAATTAAAGCAACGTGGAGTTGAGTTTTTATCGGCACCACCACATGCCTATTACCAAGCAATTCCAGAAAGATTAGGTGTTCACATGGACATGATGAAAGAGGATTTGAACGCTATAGAAAAATTAGCTATTATGGTTGATGCCGATGAAGATGGCTATTTATTACAAATTTTTACCAAACCAGTTCAAGACCGACCTACCTTATTTTTCGAAATCATTCAAAGAATGGGAGCAAAAGGTTTTGGAGCTGGAAACTTCAAGGCACTTTTCGAATCTATTGAAAGAGAGCAGTCTTTGAGAGGCACATTATAAACAAATTGAGTTTCTTAAATTTTTCATAAAGAAATTGACCAAAAAAGGGTTATTTTTACAAAATAAATGTTAAAGTTCATTTTTAGCTAATTATAATTCAATATTTTGAATATCTTTGTACTCTGAAATAAGGAGTGGTTTCCTTATTTCTGTATAAATTTTCATAATTTATAATTTTTTGGTTGGTTAATAGCATAAAAACTCAGTCATTAT